>JAEWEJ010000195.1 GCA_023389455.1 Actinomycetes bacterium
TCGACCGAGCCCTGCGTGACCTTCCAGTCGACCCAGCGGCCGGGCTGCTCGGGGAGCTCGACCCAGTCCTCGGGGATCGCCATCATCTCGGTCCACCAGTCGAGCTCGACGAGGTGGACGTCGGACAAGCCGGCCCCGTCCGTGGACAGGCCGTTGCGCAGCACCGTCTGCGCCGACGCCCCGTCGGGGAAGGAGTTGACGACGACCTCGATGCCGTGCTCCTCCTCGAAGGAGTCGAGCAGGTCCTGGGGGAAGTCCATCCAGGCGGCGACGGTGAGCTGCGCCGGCTTGTTGTCCTCGCCGGCCTCGTCCGTCGTGCCACCACCACCGCCGCCGCTGCAGGCGGTGAGCGCGAGCGCGGCAGCGGCGGCGGTCGCCGCAGCTCCGGCGAACCGGGTGCTGATCCTCATCATCGAGTCCCTTCGGTGCTTCTTCGGTGGGTTCACTTGCTGGTGGTGCGGGCGACCGACGCGACGGCCCAGGCGGGCAGGTCGAGATCGATCGTGAGGACGCCGTCGGCGTCGACGGTGAGCGCGCGGCGGTCGAGGTCGTCGGCGACCTGCTTGAGATCGAGCACGTCCTGGCGCGAGAGGTTGAGGGGCGCCCCCATCGCGTGCCACGCCTCCGACGTTGCCGTGCTCCCAGTCGACGATCTCGACGTCGTACCGGGTCCCGGGCTCCAGCCCGGCGACGCTGTGGGTGATGCGCCGCGCGGGCCCCTCCCCCCGGTGACGGCGGGCGTCGGCGTAGCTGGTGGCCCCGCCGACCGAGCGGGCGCCCATCGAGTCGGGGTAGTTGAAGAACACGGCCGCGACCGCGTCGTCGGGGGTGCGGGTGATGACGCCGTGCTCCGTCTGCAGCGCGATCGTGCGGCCGAGCCGGTTGAGCATCGCCATCGCGTGGAACGTGGGCTTGTGGATGCCCTGCTCGTTGACGAAGCCGAACCCGCCGTGGAACGGGCCGATCCCGCCGCCGCCCTCCTCGAAGACGTCGGTGAACGTCCAGTACGAGATCGAGTCGGCGAGGTCCTGGCACTGCAGGAACGCGCGCGTGATGTACGTGGCAGCGAAGACCGTGTCGTGCATGTGGTCACGGCTGGACGGCGAGGTCGACCACTCGGTGATGTGGACCTCGGCGTCCGGGTAGGGGCTGTCGGCGAGGATCTCGCGCAGCATGACGAGGTCGGTCATCGTCGCGTCGCGGTTGCGGCTGATCGACCGCCCCTTGCCCTGCGTGTCGAACGCGTAGTCCGTGGGGTAGAGGTGCGTCGAGAGGAAGTCGAGCGGCAGGTCACGCGCGGCGCAGTACTCGATGAGCTCGCGGATCCAGACGGGCTTCCACGGCAGGACGTCGGGGTCGGGCGCCTCCGCCGTGGCGCCCTCGACGGACTTGTCGTGGTACTCGCCGTCGTACCGGGCGTCGGGCACGAACACGGACGACGAGGGGCCGCCGACCTTGAGCTCGGGGTCGATCGCCTTGATCGCGCGCGCGGTCGCCTCGTAGAGCTCGAAGTACTCGGTCCGCGTGCCGGTCCAGAAGTGGGGCACGAGGTTGGGCTCGTTCCACACCTCGAACGGCCACCGGCGCACCTCGTCGAGCCCGTAGCGCTCGATCCAGTGGTTCACCGTGGTCGTCACGAGCTCGACCCACGCGCCCATGTCGGTGGGCGGGCTGCAGTGCGCCTTCCACCAGAACAGCGTCTCGGTCTGCGTCGCGAGCTCGCGGGGCATGAAGCCGAGCTCGACGAACGGCCGGGCGCCGGCGTCGAGGATCGCGTCGAAGACCTTGTCGACGTAGGCGTAGGTGTGCACGGGCGTCGCGAGCGGCGTGGGCGGGCCGAAGCCGCCGCCGTTCGAGGCCCGGTAGACGAACATGTCGTCGTGGAAGACGCCGTGGAACCGCACGTAGCGGGCGCCGAGCACGTCGACCGCCTCACGGAAGTGCTCCTGCCAGTCGACGCGGAGCGCCTCGTTGGCCCGGCCAGCGCCGAGGCACTCGCTCCAGACGTGCCTCAGGGCGAGATCGGCTGACGGGCGCCCGTCGACCAGCAGCGGTGACGGTGGTGTGCCGACGGACACGTGGACCTCCCTTGGTCGTGCGGCGCAGCATCGGTGCCACGCCTCGTGCTCGAAAATGTTTCGCAACATCCTCGGTTGCTTGATGCTAGGGCATGCCGCGAGCAGCGATGCCCCCCAGAAAGTCCCTGGTCGAGCACGTCGCTGGATCGTTATCCGCACCGAAACTGTTTCCGTGTTGGTCCATCCGGACCACGACGCGCCCCCAGCACGCGGTCGCGACGCTGCGCAGTCCCGGCCTCGGGCGACCACGACGACCGGCGTGCGCGCCACGACGACACCCGTGGACCCGGAAACGTTTCGCCGTGGGGTTCGCTGGTCTAGCCTGCTACCCGGTGTGGCGTCGGCCCCGCCGTGCGTCGATCCACGAGGAGCAGCGTTGGGGGCAGAGCCGACCGGCCGGCGGGCGACCCTCGCCGACGTCGCCGCCGCGGCGGGCGTCTCGAAGGCGACGGTCTCCAAGACCCTCAACGGGCGCGACAACGTCGCGGGCGCGACACGGGAGCGGGTCCTGACCGCGGTCGCGGCGCTCGACTACCGGCCGACCACGGCGCGCGGCTCGAGCACGGGCCGCCGCGCACTCGCCGTCGTCTTCGACATCCCCGCCTCGCCGTACATCCTCAAGGTCCTCGAGGGCGTCCTCGCCTCGGCGACGGACGCGCACCACGACCTCGTCACGCGACTGCCGCCCGACCGCGCCGACCGGCGGCGTCGTGCCGTCGCCCGGGAGTGGGTCGCCGACCAGAGCGCGAGCGGGGTCGTCGGCATCGCCGGGCTGACGCTCTCGTCGCCGGACGCACTCATCGACGCCGCCGCGGACGCGGGCATCCCCTTCGTCATGGTCGACCCGGTCGACACGACCGGCGACCGCGTCATCGGCATCGGGTCGTCCAACTGGGCCGGCGCACGCGCGGCAGCCGACCACCTCATCGCCCTGGGGCACCGGCGCATCGGCTGGATCGGCGGGCCGGAGGCGTCGGGCGCCGCGCGTGACCGCTTCTACGGCTTCAACGCGGCGCTGGACGCCGCGGGGCTCACGGTCGACCCCACCCTGGTCCGGGCCGGCCAGTTCGACGTCGCCACGGGTGCTCGGCACGCGCACGACCTCCTGACGTCGCCCGACCCGCCCACCGCGATCATGGCCGCCGACGACGAGCTCGCCGTCGGTGTGCTCGCGGCCGCACACGCCCTGGGGGTCCGGGTGCCCGACGACCTGAGCGTGACCGGCTTCGACGACACCTCCCAGGCCGCGTGGACGACGCCACCGCTGACCACGGTCCACCAGCACCTGGACGGCATGGGGCGGATGGCCGTGCAGACCCTGCTCACCATGGCCGCCGGGAGCTGGCCCGCGTCCCGGCACGTCGAGCTGGCGACGTCGTTGACGATCCGCAGCAGCACCGGCCCGGCCCCGGCCGGACGCGCGGGCTCCTGAGCCCTCGCGCCGCACGGCCGCACGCCGGGGAACGACGGTCGCGCACCGGCACGGCACCTACCCTGTGTCGGGTGCCCTCGATCCTCGCCGTCTGCGTCGTCCACACCCTGCGCCCCGACTCCGGCCCGGTCGGGGTGACGGCCATCGACAAGCGTGCCGTCACCGGCCCCGTCCGCGTCGGCCCGCTCGGTCTGCGGGCGGACGTGCAGGCCGACCGCAAGCACCACGGCGGCGCGGACCAGGCGGTGTACGTCTACGGGCAGGACGACGCCGCGTACTGGGAGTCCGAGCTGGGCCGCGAGCTGCCCCCCGGCTGGTTCGGGGAGAACCTGCGTGTCGAGGGCCTCGACCCCAACGCGGCACGGATCGGCGAGCGCTGGCGCCTCGGCGACGACGTCGTGCTCGAGGTGACCGGCCCCCGCACCCCGTGCGCGACGTTCGCGCGCTGGGTGGGCGGCGACGACGAGCGCGGCTGGGTGCGCCGGTTCCGTGACGCGGGCCGGGTCGGGGCCTACCTGCGGGTGGTGCACCGCGGCTCGGTACGCGCCGGGGACCCCGTGGTCGTGGAGCACACGGTCCCGGACGCGCCGACGGTGCGGGACGTCCTGCTGGGCTGACCGGCCCGGCCGCGGCGGCCACCGCGCCGGGCGTCAGGTCAGGGCGATCGCGATCAGCAGCATCGTCACCAGGAACCCGGTGAGCAGGTTCAGCCACAGGAACGTGCGCCACCCCGCGTTGGCGCGCTCGCAGTCCTCGTCGGTGACGCCACGGAACCGCCACGTGCTCACGGCGTACGGCAGCGGCAGCAGCGCGGCCAGGACGCCGGGCCACGGCAGCACCAGCAGCACCGCCGCGGCCGCCACGTAGGCGGCGGTCGCCGCCAGCACGGTGGGCCGTGCCCCGAGCACGGTGGCGATCGACGCGAGCCCGCCCGCGCGGTCCGCACGGACGTCCTGGACGGCCCCGAACGCGTGGGACGCCATGCCCCACAGCAGGAACGCGACGAGCACGGGCCAGATGGTCCGCGCGCCCAGGTCGGCACCGGCCAGCACCAGCGCGTACAGCAGCGGCCCGACGAAGTGCACGGCCGAGGAGAACGAGTCGAGGACCGGACGCTCCTTGAACCGCAGGCGCGGCGCCGAGTAGGCCACCACGTCGAACAGCACCAGGAGCAGGACGAGGCCGGCCGGCGGTGAGCCCAGGGCCAGCAGCCACACGACGAACGGCACGGTCGTGACCACGCAGGCCACGAGGATGCGTCGGTGCACCGCACGAGCCCGCGACGGGTCGACCAGCCCGCCCTCGATCCCGCCCTTGCGCGGGTTGGCCAGGTCGGACGCGTAGTCGAACACGTCGTTGATCCCGTACATCAGCAGGTTGTACGGGATCAGGAAGAACAGGGTCCCGACGACCAGCCGCACGTCGACACGCCCGTCGGTGGCCAGGAGCCACCCGGCGGCGAACGGGTAGGCGGTGTTCACCCAGGAGAACGGCCGCGACGCGGCCAGCACCTCGCGCATCAGCCCTGCGTGCTCTCGGTGCCGGCCGCGCCCTCGGTGCCCGGCACGCCGTCCGGACGTGACGCCGTGCGCGGCGAGCGGCCCAGCACCTGCCACAGCACGGGCACGAAGACGGCGGCCGCGATCGCGTACGCGAAGTCCTCCAGCGGGGCGCCCCAGATGTGGACCCCGAGGATCTTGGTGGGGTCGAAGACGTACAGGCCGACGTCGATCATGATCGTGTCGAAGACGGCCGTGAGCACGCACAGGTGCACGACGGCCCAGGCCAGGGCCCACCCGCGCATCCGACGCAGCACCGACCAGGACACGGCGGTCAGCGCCGTGAGCACGAGGACGTTGAGCACGATGTTCGTCACGACGTCCCCCGTCCCGCGGCGCGGTGCTCGGCCGTCCGGTCGAACCACCGCCAGGCGAGCAGGCCCACGTAGCACAGCAGGGTGAGGAAGAACGCCTCCTCGACCGGCAGCTCGGGCGCCAGGAGCAGCCCGGTCATGTGCGGGGAGTCCCCGCGCGCGAAGATCCCCAGCAGCAGGCCGGCAACGTCCCACAGCAGGAACCCGACGACACCCAGGCCGACGGTCCACGCGGACCGTCGCGCGTCGTACCAGAACGCGAGGCCGAACCGGCGGTCGATGAGCGCGAGGCAGCCGATCGAGACCAGCAGCGCCCCGATGTAGGCGAACGCGATCATGCACGCCCCGCCGTGACGTCGGACCACAGGCCGCGCGGCAGCGCGGACGCGAGGTACCCGGGCCGCAGGGGCGCGGGCAGCGGACGCGCCGACGTCTCCCCCAGCAGCCGCTTGGCGACGAGCTCGGCGCCGATGAGCACCATCGGCAGCCCGACGCCCGGCACCGTACCCCCGCCGACGTGCAGCAGGTTGGGCACGCGCGCCGACGCCACACCGGGCCGGAACATGGCCGACTGGCGCAGCGTGTGCTCCATGCCGAGCGCGGTGCCGCGCCACGCCGACAGGTCCCGTGCGAAGTCCGACGGGCCGACGACGCGCCGCACGACCACGCGCTCGCGCAGGTCCGGCACCCCCGCCCAGGCCGCCAGCTGGTCGAGGTAGCGGTCGGCGTGCGCGTCGAGCTCGCCGGGCCGGGTGCCGATGGCCGGGTCGGCGGGGAACGGCACGAGGACGAAGAGGTTCTCGTGCCCCGGCGGCGCGGCGGTGGGGTCCGAGGCGGTGGTCCGCGACACGTAGAGCGACGCGGCCTCGGGTACACGCAGCCCGTCCGGCGGCGTCGCCCGCCCGGAGCCGAGGATCGCGTCGAAGTTGCCGGGCCAGTCGCGCGTGAAGAACAGCGAGTGGTGCCGCAGCTCGGGCAGCTCCCCGCGGACCCCGGCCATGACGAGCAGCGCGGAGATGCCCGGCCCGCGGCTCTGCCACGCCTCGGCGGGCAGGTCGGCGTACCGCGCCGTCAGCAGCGCCGTCTCGGTGTGGTGCCGGTCCGCGCCGGACACGACGACGTCGGCGGGCACGAACGTGCCGTCCGCCAGCCTCACCCCGCGGGCGACCCCGCGGCGACGCGGGTGCCGCAGGCTGCGCGGGGCGTCGTCGACCTCGACCGCGACGACGTCGGCGCCGGTGCGCACGACGACGCCCTCCTCCACGGCGGCCTTCTCGAGCGCCTCGACCAGCGTGTACATCCCGCCGCGCGGGTAGTAGACGCCGTCGCCGAGGTCGAGGTGGCTCATCAGGGAGTACAGCGCGGGCACCCGGTACGGCGAGGACCCGAGGAACACCGCGTGGTACCCGAGCACCTGCCGGAGCACCGGGTGCTGGACGGTCCGGGCGATCCGGTCCGCGAGCGTCTGCGTGAGCAGGCCGGCGAGCGTCCCGGAGCGGCGCACCACGTCGCGGGACAGCGCGCCGTCGGGCCGCTCGAACGTCGTGTAGAGGAAGTGGTCGAGCGCGGTGCGGTACGCCTCGCCCGCGTCGTCGACGTACCGGCGGATCGCGGCGCCGGCGCCCGGCTCGATCGCGTCGAACGTGGCGGCGTTGGCGAACGGGTCGGCGACGACGTCGAACGGGTCGACGCCCGCCCCGGGCTCGGGGAACAGCCGGTACGCGGGGTCGAGGCGCTGCAGGTCGACGTGGTCCTCGACCCGGCGCCCGAGCAGCGCGAACGCGTGCTCGACGACCTCCGGCATGAACCACCAGGACGGCCCGGTGTCGAAGCGGAAGCCGTCGACGGACCACGTCCCGGCGCGTCCACCGACCTGCTCGTGCCGCTCCAGGAGCGTGACGTGCGCCCCGCCGCGGGCGAGCAGCGCCGCGGTGGTCAGACCACCGACCCCGCCCCCGACGACGACGACGCGCGCGGGACCGCCGGTGCGGCCGTCGGCGCTCACGCCCGGCCCCGACG
>JAEWEJ010000279.1 GCA_023389455.1 Actinomycetes bacterium
GGGCGCGGCCCGGGCCCGGCGTCGTCAGTCGAGCAGGGCGGCGTAGAGCACCGAGGTGAGGTAGCGCTCGCCGAACGAGGGGATGATCGCGACGATCAGCTTGCCCGCGTTCTCGGGGCGCTGCGCCAGCAGCGTCGCGGCGTGCAGGGCGGCGCCGGACGAGATGCCGACGAGCAGGCCCTCCTCGCGCGCGGCGCGGCGGGCGACGGCCACGGCGGTCTCGGCGTCGACGTCGATGATCTCGTCGTAGACGTCCGTGTCGAGGATCTCCGGCACGAAGTTCGCGCCGATGCCCTGGATCTTGTGCGGGCCGGGGGCGCCGCCGTTGAGGATGGGCGACTCGGCGGGCTCGACACCGACGATCTGCACGCCGGGCTTGCGCTCCTTGAGCACCTGGCCGACGCCCGTGATCGTGCCGCCGGTCCCGATGCCCGCGACGAGGATGTCGATCTCGCCGTCCGTGTCGTTCCAGATCTCCTCGGCCGTCGTGCGGCGGTGGATCTCGGGGTTCGCCTCGTTGGCGAACTGGCGGGCCAGGATCGCGCCCGGGCGCTCGGAGACGATCTCGTTGGCGCGGTTGACCGCACCCTTCATGCCCTCGGACCCCGGCGTGAGGATGAGCTCGGCCCCGAAGGCCCGCAGCAGCGCGCGGCGCTCCTTGGACATCGTCTCGGGCATGGTCAGCACGACCTTGTAGCCGCGGGCGGCGCCGACGAACGCCAGCGCGATGCCGGTGTTGCCGCTGGTGGCCTCGACGATCGTGCCGCCGGGCTGCAGGTCGCCGGACTTCTCGGCCGCGTCGATGATCGCGACGCCGATGCGGTCCTTCACGGAGTTGGCGGGGTTGTAGAACTCGAGCTTGCCGACCACGCGGGCGGGTGCACCGTCCGTGATCTTGTTGATACGGACCAGGGGGGTGTTGCCGATGAGCGCGGTGGCGTCCTCGTAGATGCGTGCCATGGTTCCTCTTCGGTCGGTGCCGAGCCCCGTGGGGACGACAGGTGCGGGGGGTGCGATGCGGTGGGCGGCACCGGTGGGTGCCGCGGGTGGCGCGTCGTGGGGGCGCCCGGGGTGGACGTCCGGGGCGAGCGCTGGCGAGGGTCGCACCTCACGGGTGCGCAGCACGGCGTGCGTGCCGAGGGCGGCCAGCGCTCTAGCGACACCGACAACAGGTCGACGCCACGCGGGCGCGCAGGACGGGGGCAACGGCGGCGGTCGGCACGCGCATCGCTCTCCTCGTCCGGGGCCACGCCGAGCGGCGGGCCAGGGGGCACGGACGTCGGCCCGTGGTCGAGCCGACGCTAGCCCCAACACGGTAGCGGGCGCAAAGGTTCCCGCGAGACACGCATCCCGGGATCCGGACGGGAGTGCTCCCCGGTCGGCGCGCCGCGTCCGTCCGAGCGCGACCGGTCCGAGGCCGCCGCTCCGAGCCCGCCGTGCCCGCCGTGCCCACCGTGCCCACCGTGCCCACCGTGCCGGTCCTGCCGCTCAGAGCCCGCCGCGTCGAGGCCGTCCGCTCAGATCCCCACTGCTCCGAGCCACGCCTCGGCGAGCAGCCCGTGTCCGGCCGGGGTGGGGTGCACGCCGTCGAACGCCCACCGCTCGGGCGGCGTCCGTGTGGCAGCGGCGGCGAACAGCCCGTCGGCCGGGACCAGCACGGCCCCGTACTCGGCCGCCAGTCGTCGCACGACGTGGATCCGCGGGTCGAGGTCCTCGCGCCAGGCCGGGCTCACCGGTGCCACCGGCAGCACGAACGGCTCGACCAGCACGAACCGCGGGTCGAGCTGCTCCCGCGTCACGTCGAGGACCGCGCGGTAGTGCTCCTCGTACTCGGCCGCGGACGTCACCTCGCCGGAGCCGAACCGCCGCCAGGTGTCGTTCACCCCGACCAGCACCGAGACCACCGTCGGGCGCAGGTCCAGCGCGTCGGTGCGCCACCGCTCGCGCAGCAGGCGCGTGGTGTCACCCCCGACGCCCCGGTTGAGGAACGTCAGGTCGAGGTCCGGGCGCCGTGCCCCGGCCAGCGCGGCCACGAGCCCGGCGTACCCGTGGCCCAGCCCCCACGGGCTGTCGGGCTGGTCGCGGTCGCGCCCCCACTCGGTGATGGAGTCGCCGGTCAGGAGCACGCGGTCGCCGGGCCGCAGGAACGTCGTCGTCACCGCGCCACCCCATCACGGCGGGGCCGGCGGGGGAAGGTGGCGCCCGGATCGGCCCGGCGCCCGGCGCCGGGGTGCGCCGGTAGGGTGAGCGCGTGCCGGGCGCCCCGCAGGGTGGTCGGCGCGCGGGGTGTGGCGCAGGTTGGTAGCGCGTCCGCTTTGGGAGCGGAAGGTCGTGGGTTCGAATCCCGCCACCCCGACTGGGACGGGTCGCCGACGAGGGCCACCCGGGAGTGCGGCTCGTCGTCCGCGCGCACCCTGTCCGTGCGCACCCTGTCCGTGCGCACCCCGTCCGCGCGCACCCCGTCCGCGCGCACCCTGTCCGTGCGCACCCCTCTGCACTGCCCCCGTCGCCGTGGCGCGGGCCCGGGGTGCCATCGGTCAGGATCCGAGAAGCGGAGCCCGGCCCGCCGCTCCTACCGTCGAGTCGGACGCAGCGACGACGAGGAGGGCGTGATGACCACGTCGAGGGCACAGGCCGCCGAGGGCACGTTCAGCGCCGCGGAGCGCGCCGCGATGAAGGAGCGCGCGGCCGAGCTGCGGGCCGAGTCGGCGGCGGCAGGGAAGCAGGCGAAGGCCGACCGTCTCGAGGCGGACGTCCTGGCGAAGATCGCCGAGATGCCGCCGGCGGACCGCGCGCTCGCGGAGCGGTTCCACGCCGTCGTGCGCGAGCACGCCCCGCACCTGGCGCCGCGGACCTGGTACGGCATGCCCGCCTACGCCAAGGACGGCAAGGTGCTGTGCTTCCTCAAGCCGTCCGAGAAGTTCGGGTCCCGGTACGTGACGATCGGGTTCGAGGACCCCGCCGCGCTCGACGACGGGCACCTGTGGCCGACGTCGTACGCGCTGACCGCGATGACCGACGACGAGGAGCGGGCGCTCGCCGGGCTGGTGCGTCGCGCCGCGGGCTGAGCCCGACTGCTCCTGGGGTGCCGCGCCGGGCGCCGGCACGGGTGGCGAGGTCGGTGCCGGCGCGTCACCCGCGCGCGGACCAGGGCTCCGC
>JAEWEJ010000280.1 GCA_023389455.1 Actinomycetes bacterium
GGGAACTCGATGTCCACGACGGGCCCGATGACCCGCGCGACCCGGCCGACGCCGGGCGTGCCGGCGTTCGCGGCCGTCGCGTCGACGGTGGTGGCGGTCATGTCTGCCTCGCTTCGCTCGTCCGGGCCGCTCGGGCGCCCGGCTGGGGTCGGTGTCGTGCTGTCGTTCGGGGTCAGGAGGACGCGAGCGCGTCGGCACCCGACACGATCTCGCTGATCTCCTGCGTGATCTCGCCCTGACGCGCCTGGTTGGCCAGTCGCGTGTACAGGCGGATGAGGTCCTCGGCGTTCTCGGTGGCCGTGTGCATGGCGCGCTGCCGCGCGGCGAGCTCGGACGCCGCCGCCTGCAGGAGGTTCGCGTAGATCCGGGTGCGGACGTACCGCGGCAGCAGCGAGTCCAGCACGTCCTCCGGGCTGGGCTCGAACTCGTACAGGGGCAGTGCGTCGTGGTCCCCCGGCGGCTCCACACCCTCGACGACCTCGAGGGGCAGCATGCGGATGACCCGCGGCCGCTGCGTCACCATGTTGACGAACTGGGTGAACACCACGTGGACCTCGCCCACGCCGCCCTCGTCCGGCGCCGCACGGAACGCCGCGAGCAGCGCGTCCGCGATCTCGTCGGCGACCTCGGGGGTCGGCGCGTCGGAGAAGCCGGTCCAGCGGCCGGCCAGCTCACGCTGCCGGAAGCTGTAGTACGCGACCGCACGGCGACCGGAGACGTAGAGCGAGACCTCCTTGCCCTCACTCTCCAGCCGCTGCACCAGACGCTCGGTCTCCCGGATGACGCTGGCCGAGTACGCCCCCGCCATGCCGCGGTCCGACGCGATGAGCAGGACCGCGACCCGCTTCGTGTCGTCCCGCTCCACCAGGAACGGGTGCGACACGTCGGAGTGCGTGGCCACGGCCGAGACCGCGCGGGTGATGGCCCGCGCGTACGGCGTCGCCATCGCGACACGACCACGAGCCCGGCCGATGCGCGACGCGGCGATCAGCTCCTGCGCGCGGAACATCTTCTTCAGCGACTGGGTGCTCTTGATCCGCGCCTTGTAGACGCGCTGCTGACCGGCCATGCTCAGGCCCGCTTCTGGCGGACGATCTGCTCCTGCTCGACCTCGACACCCTCGTCCTCGACGTCGCCACCGACGAGCGGCGTGCCGTCGAACTTCAGGAAGCCCAGACGGAACTCGTCGATGGCACCGGCCAGCGCCTGCTCCGTCGACTCGTCGAGCTTGCCCGTGTCGGCGATGGTCGACAGGACGTCGGTGTTGCGGCGCAGGTGGTCGAGCAGCTCGGTCTCGAACCGGCGGACGTCCTCGAGCGGCACGTCGTCGAGCTTGCCCTTGGTGCCGGCCCAGATCGAGGCGACCTGGTTCTCGACCGGGTACGGCGAGTACTGGCCCTGCTTGAGCAGCTCCATGAGGCGCGCGCCACGCGTCAGCTGGGCGCGCGACGCGGCGTCCAGGTCGGACGCGAACATCGCGAACGCCTCGAGCGAGCGGTACTGCGCGAGGTCGAGCTTCAGCGTGCCGGAGACCTGCTTCATCGCCTTGACCTGCGCGGCACCACCGACGCGGGACACCGAGATGCCGACGTCGACGGCGGGGCGCTGGTCGGCGTTGAACAGGTCCGACTGCAGGAAGATCTGGCCGTCGGTGATGGAGATGACGTTGGTCGGGATGTACGCCGAGACGTCGTTGGCCTTGGTCTCGATGACCGGCAGACCGGTCATCGAGCCGGCACCGAGCTCGTCGGACAGCTTGGCGCAACGCTCCAGCAGCCGGGAGTGCAGGTAGAAGACGTCACCGGGGTACGCCTCGCGGCCCGGCGGGCGGCGCAGCAGCAGCGACACGGCACGGTAGGCCTCGGCCTGCTTCGACAGGTCGTCGAACACGATGAGGACGTGCTTGCCCTGGTACATCCAGTGCTGGCCGATGGCCGAGCCGGTGTACGGGGCGAGGTACTTGAAGCCGGCCGGGTCGGACGCCGGGGCCGCGACGATCGTCGTGTACTCGAGCGCACCGGCCTCCTCGAGGGCGCTGCGCACCGACGCGATGGTCGAGCCCTTCTGGCCGATCGCGACGTAGATGCAGCGGACCTGCTTGCTCGGGTCGCCGGTCTCCCAGTTCGCCTTCTGGTTGATGATCGTGTCGATCGCGATCGCCGTCTTGCCGGTCTGGCGGTCACCGATGATGAGCTGACGCTGCCCGCGCCCGATCGGGATCATCGAGTCGATCGCCTTGAGGCCGGTCTGCAGCGGCTCGTGCACCGACTTGCGCGCCATGACGCCCGGGGCCTGCAGCTCGAGCGCGCGACGCCCGTCGGTCGCGACCTCGCCGAGGCCGTCGATCGGCTGGCCGAGCGGGTCCACGACACGCCCCAGGTACCCGTCACCGACGGCGACCGAGAGCACCTCACCGGTGCGGCGGACCTCCTGGCCCTCCTCGATCCCGGTGAACTCGCCCAGGACCACGACGCCGATCTCGCGGACGTCGAGGTTGAGCGCCAGGCCGAGCGTGCCGTCCTCGAACTGCAGCAGCTCGTTGGCCATCGCGCCGGGCAGGCCCTCGACCTGCGCGATGCCGTCGCCTGCGATCGAGACCCGGCCGACCTCCTCGGTCGCCGGTCCCTTGGGCTCGTAGGACTTCACGAAGCTGTCCAGCGCGGAGCGGATGTCCTCCGGCCGGATCGTCAGCTCAGCCATGGCGTTCTCCTCATCTGACGCACGCGCCTCGCGCATGCGGTGTGTCGTGGGCCGGTGCTCCGGCGTGGGTCAGCCGGCCAGCTGCCGGCGGGCGTCGGCGAGTCGGGAGAGGACGGTCGAGTCGATGACGTCGGGGCCGGCCTGCACACGCAGCCCTCCCACGACGTCCGGGTCGACGACGACGTTCACCTGCACGGGTCGTCCGAGCGCACGCCCGAGGAGGGCGGCGAGACGGTCCGTCTGCGTCGGGGTCAGCGGCGCCGCCGCCACGACCGTGGCCACCTCGCGGCTGCGCAGCTCGGCGATCAGGTCACCGACGTGGTTGAGCGTGGTGACGAACCGGCGTCCGCGGGGCGCGACCGCCGCCCGGCGTGCCACCGCACGCGTGACCGTGGTGCCCTGGCCCCCGAGGATCCGGTCGACCAGCTCGCCGCGGGCCTGCGCCGGGTACGCGTCGTCGAGCAGGTGGCGACGCACCTCGCGCTGCCCCGCGAGGGACCGCGTGATGGCGAAGAGCTCGTCCTCCACCTCCCCGAGCGTGCCGTCGGCGTCGGCCGACGACAGCAGGGCACGGAACGCCAGCCGCTCGGCGGCACCCGCCAGGTCGGCGTCGGCCGACCAGCGCGAGCTGACGAGCGCCTGGGCGATCTCGACGGTGCGGGGGTCCGCACCGTCGAGCACGCGCGCGACCAGCCCGCTCTTCGCCTCGCCCGCGAGCGAGGGGTCGGCGAGCGTGCGACGCAGCGAGCCCGACGCGTCGAGCGCGTCGACGAGGGCGAAGAGCTCCTCGCTGATCGTGCGTGCCTGGTCGCCGGCGGCGCGGACGACCGGGGTGAACCGGTTCTCCACCGCCTCCAGCGAGGCGCGACTGGTCCCGCGCATCAGTTCCCCTTGCCTGCGCTCGTGGTGGTGCCGGCCTCGAGCTCGTCGAGGAACCGGTCGACGACGCGCGAGCGACGTGCCTCGTCCTCGAGCGACTCGCCCACGATCTTCGAGGCGAGCTGCGTGGCCAGCGTGCCGACGTCGGCACGCAGCGACACGGCGGCCTGCTGACGCTCCGCCTCGATCTGGCGCTGGGCCGTCTCGGCGATGCGAGCGGCCTCCTCCTGGGCGCGCACCCGCGACTCGGCGAGGATCTGCGCGCCCTCGGCGCGCGCGTCCTCCCGGATGCGGGCGGCCTCGGCACGAGCGTCGGCGAGCAGCTGCTGGTACTCCTCCAGCTGTGCCGCCGCCTCGGCCTGGGCCGACTCGGCCTTCGCGATCCCACCCTCGATCTTGGCCGTGCGCTCGTCGAGCACCGCCTGGAACTTCGGCAGCACCAGCTTGTAGAACGCGAAGCCGATGACCACGAGGACCACCGTCGACCAGAACAGGTCGTAGCCGGCGGGGATGAGCAGCCGGATGCCCTCGACCTCTTCCCCCGCGGCCGTCACGACGCCCGCGGGGACCGCGGCGCCGCTCACGTGAAGAGGAACCCGGTGATGAGGCCGAGGAGGCCCAGGACCTCGACGAAGCCGATACCGATGAACATCGTCGTGCGGAGCTGGCCGGCGACCTCGGGCTGGCGCGCGATGCCCTCGACGGTCTTGCCGATGAGGATGCCCAGACCGATGCCGGGGCCGAGCACCGCGAGGCCGTAGCCGACGGTCGCGATGTTCCCGGAGACGGCGTCAGCGGCGGCAAGGATCATGCTGGTGT
>JAEWEJ010000333.1 GCA_023389455.1 Actinomycetes bacterium
CGTGGTGCCGAGGTCGATGCCGACTGCTCGTGCCATGTGTGTGCCTTCTTCCTGGAGCCGTGTGGGCTCCGACGTGCTGTGGTCTGTGAGACGTCTTGAGTCCGCCGGGCTCAAGTCTGCGGTGGGATGGGGTCCCGGGGCAACTAGAGACGGCGGAAGTTGAGTCTGATGGGCTCAACCTTGGGGGGGCGCAGTTTGTTCCCCCGGTGGCCTCGCGTCCTGTCACCGCCGGTGGCCCGATGTGGGTCACCAGATGGCAGGAGCCCGCGGTGAAGTGCCGTCTGCCGCGCGCGAACCTCTCGGTCCCGACGAGCCGCGATGACCGGGTGCGTTGCGTGCTTCGGCGACCAGCCGGTGGCACTCAGCGTCCGCCGCCGGCCAGGTGGACGTGGCGCGCGCAGGACGCGCGACGACGCCAGACTGGCGCGGTGCCGAGCCGCCGTCGCGTCCGCGTCCTGCTGATCGCCCTGACGGGGACGATCGTCGTCCTCGCGCTCGGGGCCGTGCTCGTCGAACGCGGCCTGGTGTGGCCGAACCGTCTGTTCGCGGCGCGCTACGACGTGCGGGGGGTCGACGTCTCGGCGTGGCAGGGAAGCGTCGACTGGCCGACGATCGCCCGGCAGGACGTCGACTTCGCGTACGTGAAGGCCACCGAGGGCTCGTCGTTCGTCGACCGGGAGTTCGAGGCGAACCTGCGCGGGGCGCGTGAGGCCGGGCTGCTGGTCGGTGCGTACCACTTCTTCAGCTTCGAGAGCAGCGGCACGGCGCAGGCGGAGCACGTGCTCGCGACGGTGCCGGACGACGAGGACCTGCTGCCCGTCGCGATCGACGTCGAGTACTACGGGACGTTCCACGCCGACCCCCCGGACGCGTCGCAGGTCCGCCCCGAGCTGACCGCGCTCATCGCGACCCTGCGCGAGCACGGCATCGAGCCGATCATCTACGCGACCGGCAGCGCGTACGACCGGTACGTCGCCGGCCACTACCCGGGCACGCCCATCTGGATCCGGTCGGTGGCCGTGCCGCCCACCCTGTCGGACGACCGGGCGTGGACCTTCTGGCAGTACTCGAACCGGGACCGCCTCGACGGGTACGACGGCGAGGAGTCCTTCATCGACATGAACGTCTTCGACGGCGACCTCGACGACCTGCGCGCCCTGCGGTAGGCCAGGCGGAGCCAGGTCACGAAGCGGGCCGGTCCGCCTCCCGCTCGCCCTGGACGAAGCCGACCGCGATGCCCGGGTGGTCGAGCACGAGCCCGGCGTCGTCGTACGTGAGCACCGCCCTCCTTGACGCGCCGCCGCCCGCGGACGCTCCGCACCAACGGGCAGCCGCACGCCGCGGCCCTGTCCACCCCTCCGCCCGGACCCCACTCTGGGAGGTGACGGACGAGCGCGGAGGCACACGATGGAAGTGACCTACCTGACCGGCGGGAAGCAGCTCACGGTCGACCCCGCGCTGCTCGTGATCGCGTGCGACCCGCGCACGCTCGGACCGGTCATGAGCTTCACGCCCCAGGAGCGGTGGCTGCTGGGCTCCCTGCGCAACTTCACGTTCTACACGACGTGCCTGCGCGTGCGTCCGCGTCGCGAGCAGGACCGGACCGTCATCCTCGCCCCCGACCTCGTGGAGCCCCAGACGGGCCTCGTGCAGGGGTACCGCAACGAGACGGCGAAGCAGTGGGGCCTGCCGGCCGCGAACGGTGCCGCGACGAACGTCGTCACGACGTACCAGATGGTCGGGATCGGCGGCGCGTCGGATCCCGCGGGCCTCGCCGCCCAGCGGACCAGGTTCCTGGACGACCCGCCGTGGTGGTGGCCGTTCGAGCCCGGCGTCCACGAGATCGTGCAGGTCGACGAGGACCAGAACGGCGCGCTCCGTCCGGCAGTCAACCCGCTGCTGACGCCGTACTTCAACCAGTTCCCCGCGACCGCCCTCGCGGACGGTGCCCCGTGGGCGTGGCTCGACATCCAGGGCGAGAACGACACGGTGTACGTCCACGCGTCGACGTGCTTCGAGTCCGTCCTGCACTGCTGGTCGTACCTCAACATGCTGCTCGCCGCGAAGCCGGCGCTCCTGAAGGGTGACAAGAGCAAGCCGATCGTCGTCATCGGCGCCGGCGTGAGCGGGCTGCTCGTCGCGCAGCGCTTCCTCGGCGCGGGGTTCACGGACGTCAGGCTGCTGGAGCGGACGAACCGGTACGCCGGCAAGACGCACTCGCTGCAGGTGCCCGACCAGAACGCGACGACGATCGCCGAGCTCGGCACCTGCTACCTGTCCCCCGCGTACGACGACATGGTGCAGGCGCTCGCCGAGTTCACCGCCGGGAACTGCCGCGTGCCCGTCGCGCACGGGTCCGGGCGCGGCATCGTCGCCCGCGTCCCGCCGGACATGCGCGAGGAGGTCATGACCTTCGGCGACTACGGGCTGATGGTCGCGTGCCGGCGCCTCGGACTCACGTGGCCGTGCACCGACGCGGGACGCGACGCCGCCTACGCCGCGCTCGTGGTGGCCGTCGGGATCTACCTCGCGCTGCGCACGGAGATCTTCCGCAGCCTCGACGGTGTCATGCCGCCCTCGAGACCGACACGCGACCCGTACCGCATCTTCTCGACGACCTTCCAGCAGTTCCTGGACGCCCACGACATGGGCGTCCTCACGGGCTACCTGGTGTACGCGTACCAGGTGCAGGGGTACGGCGACCTCGACAAGATCCCCGCGTACTACGGCCTCGTCTGGATCACGCCGGACATGGCGTGGCCGTTCGGCTCGACGAGCGGCGTCACGGCCTGGGCGAAGGGCTGGGAGGACGTCTGGGACCAGATGGTCGAGAAGTGCGGCATGAACATCCAGCTCGACACCCAGGTGCTGAGCATCCGCCGCTGACAGGGCGACTGCGCTCTTTCCCTGGGGCCGCGACCGCCTCGACGGGTACGACGGCGAGGAGTCGTTCATCGACATGAACGTCTTCGACGGCGACCTCGACGACCTGCGCGCCCTGGGGTAGGCCGGACGGCGACGGTGCTCCACGTCGGCTCGACGTGGAGCACCGCCCGTCGGCAGTCGCGCCGGACCCGCTCAGGCGCTCAGAGCGTGAGGACGACCGTGGAGATGCTCCGCGCGGGGACGTCGACCGTCACCTGGCTGCCGTTGACGGCCGTGGTCCGAGGTGCCCGGCTGGAGTACTGCGACGTCATCGTGTGGAGCGCCGACCTGACCGCCTGCGGCGCCTGGACGACGGCGCCGTTCACCGCGCTGGTCGAGCGGTTGAGGATGACCAGGGTGATCTTGCCGTCGCCCTGGTAGGCCGTGATGTCCAGCGGCGACGCCTTCGAGCTCTCGGCCACGCCGATGCGCTGGTCGCCCGGACGGACGTACTTGGAGTACTGCGAGAACGCCCAGCCGCGCTTGAGGACCGCTCCGCCCGTCGTCCCGAACGCGGACTCCCCGTCACCGATGAAGGAGTAGTAGCGCCGTCCGTACCACCAGACGTACGCGCTCCAGTTCGCCTCCATCGTGCGGTTGACCGACGGCATGATCACGTCGAGCGTCTCGTTCCACACGGCGGCGTTCGACGGGTCGCCCCAGATGTTCGACCCGTTGCCGTCGGCCTGGTGGTAGTTCCACTCGGTCATCCACTGGTTCTTGCCGTACTGGGCGGCGAGCGGGTACCGGGAGAGGTTCGGCCCGTTCTCCTGGCCGTAGATGTGACCGCCGATGTACCCGATGTTGTTGCGGGCGGTCGCGTCGTTGAGCGTGGGGTCGGTGTAGGCCCGGTTCGTGCCCAGCGACTCGGCGACCATCAGCTTCGTGTCCTTGATCTTCGTGCCGTGGTCGCGCACGAAGTTGCGGAGGGTGTCGCCCGTCCACGCCATCGAGTCGTAGTCGGGGTGCCAGTCGGGCTCGTTCTGGACGGACGTGACGTCGATCGTCACGCCCTGGCCCTTCATGTACTGCACGTAGCTGTTGAGGTGGTTGGCGTAGTCGCCGTAGCGCGAGGTCAGCAGGGTGCCGCCGTTGATCCGGCTGTTGTTCGACTTCCACGCGGCCGGCGCCGTCCACGGCGAGGCGAGGATCTTGACCTCCGAGCCGTACGCCTTCGCCGTCCGCAGCGCGCTGACCTGCGCGCCCCACTCGCTCGACACCGGCGAGATCCCGGTGCGGACGATCGACAGGCCGAGCTGGTTGTCGCCCATCCCGACGAGCGTCTGCGTGTCCGCGGTCGACCACGCACCGCCCCAGATCGACACGGCGGCACCGAAGCCGTCGATCGTCTGGTACTTCGTGCCCGTGTTCACGGTGATGTCCGCGGGTCCGCCCGGGGTCGGCGTCGGCGTCGGCGTCCGGGTGGCCGACGGCGTGGGGGTCGGTGCCACCGTCGGAGTCGGTGTCGGCGTGGGGGTGCCGCTGGCCGACCCCGTGCAGGTGGTGCCGTTGAGCGCGAAGGAGGTGGGCACCGGGTTGGCGCCGCCGTACGTCCCGTTGAAGCCGAACTCCGCCGACGCCCCGGTAGCGAGCGACCCGTTGTACGAGGCGTTCCGTGCGGAGACGGCGGCGCCGCTCTGGGTGACGTCGGCGCTCCAGCCCTGGCTCACGGCCTGACCTGCGGGGAAGGTCCAGGTGAGCAGCCAGCTGCTGACCGCGTCACCGAGGTTGGTGACCTTGACGCCCGCCGTGAACCCGCTGTTCCACTGCGAGGCGACGGCGTAGTCCACCCGGCAGCCGCTCGCGGCGGACGCCACGGGCGCCTCTGCGACCGTCACACCCGTGATCAGCGTCGCCGCCGCCAGAGTGACCGCCCATGTCCGGCGCGATCCTTGAGATCTCCGCATGATCCGTCCCATCGTCGTTGGTCGTCCGATGCGCGCCCGACCGTCCCCGCTGACAGTCGGCAGACAAGACCCGGATCCGCCGGTCTGCGTGACTGTGTCGAGGCGGGATCCGTCCTGTCCAAAGCCAGTTGTGAACGATCACAGTCCGGCTCCGCGAACTCTCGCATGGGCCTCGTGAGCCTCGCGATCGGCCAAACGATTAGGTGCTGTGGGGCCGCCCAGGCGGGGCAAAGCCCGTAGGTTGCGACGCATGCGCTTCGAGGTGGACGCGATCCTGTTCGACATCGACGGGACGTTGGTGGACTCGACCGCTGCGGTCGGGCGCTCATGGCACGCATGGTCCGCGGCCCGCGGGATCGACGCCTCGGAGGTCCTCGCGGTCTGTCACGGGCGCCGCTCGGAGGACACGGTGGCCGAGTTCCTGCCGAGCGACCAATGTGCCGCGGCGGTCGCTGAGCTCGAGCGGCTGGAGATGGCAGACCTCGATGAGGTGATCGCGCTCCCCGCCACGCGAGACGTCTTGTCGCGCCTCCCTTCCGATCGATGGGCCGCGGTGACGTCGGGGTCGCAGCTGCTGATGCGTGCGCGGCTGGCCGCCGCCGGGCTGCCGGTGCCCGACGTGCTGGTAGCGGCAGAGGATGTCCGGCTGGGCAAGCCGGACCCGCAGGGATATCTGGACGCGGCCCGCCGGCTCGGCTTCAACCCTCGCCGGTGCCTCGTCGTGGAAGACGCACCAGCCGGCCTGGCGGCGGGACGTGCAGCAGGCGCGCACGTGCTCGGGGTGGCCACCACCCACCCGGTCAGCGACCTGAGCGCGGCGCACGTGGTCGTGCCCGACCTCGCGGCCTGCATCGTCGAGATGACTGTCGAGGGCCTGGTCATCAGCACGGCAGGCTGAGTCGACAGCACCTTCAGCGCTTCACTACCGGCCCTGACGTGTCCGCGCGCCACTGAGGATCTGGACGGGTCCTGCGACCCCCTCTGCGCGCTCGCCTCCTCGTGTCGATCAACTGCGCCGCATGCCGAGGCGCAGCTGTTCGGACAGCTCGTGGAGGGAGCCCGCCATGAAGGTCGGTTCGCAGCCCGCCGGGGCACGCCGGCCCTTGCGGTTGATCCATGCCGTAGCTATCCCGAGCACCCGGGCACCACCGATGTCGGCGGACGGCGAGTCCCCGACGTGCAGGACCTCGTCGGGTCGCAGGCCCAGGGCGTCCAGGGCGAGCTCGAACGGTTCTGGGCGAGGCTTGTAGGCGCGGGCGTCCTCGCTCGTGACGACGGCGTCCACCGGCAGGTGGTGCAGGTCCAGCACCGCCTGCACGTCGTCCCGGTCGATGTTGGAGACCACGCACACGGGTACCCCGACCTGCTGCAGGAACGGCAGGCTGTCGGCGAAGACGGCAGGACGACGCCAGAACTCGAACTGGGGACGACAGAGATCCTCCGCGTCGCCCCGCACGTCGAAGTGCTGCATCGTCTCCGCGAGCGTCTCGTGGTTGAGGGCCCGCTGCAGACGGAACGCGTCCCCGTGGGCTGCGCGGCAGGCCTCGCCGAACCGACGCCCCCACTCCTTCGCGACGACGCCGGGCTCGACACCGGCGAGCCCTGCGACGTGGGCGCAGATCGGCGCCAAAACCTCGTCGTCCTCGCACACGAGGGTGCCGTACATGTCGAGGAGGAGGCCGCGGTACATGGGCCGCACGATAGCGAGGCCCCGCCCTCGGCCCGGTCATACCGTCTCCTCGGCGCCGCGGCGCCTCGGCCGCGTGGGCGGGCGCAGCGTCACCCGCTTCGCGAGTCCTCGAGGTCGACTCCTGGAACGATGGGCAGGTGCTGCAGCCGCTCGCCGTCCCGGTCGGGCCCCGCGAGTCGGTCAGCCCTTGCCCGCTCGGGGTCGGCGAGGCTGACGCGATGCTCGACACGACGCCGGACCCGCTGGACCCCCCGGTCGACGGGCGCTCCAGCGCCCCCACCCGCCACGACGCCGGCACGGGTGCTCCGTGACGGACGCTCGACGTCCGGTGATCGCGGCTGGGCGACGGCACTCCGTGGGCGTGCGCGTGGACGGATCCGTCGTTGCCGCGGGCGCCCCCGGATCGCCGGAGTGCTCCGTCGGTGCGTGGTCCGACATCGTGTCGGTCGCGGTCGGCAACGTGCACACGGCACCGAACACGGGTCGCTCGCACACCGTGGGCCTGCGTACCGACGGGACCGTTGTCGCGGTCGGTTGGGACGGGGACGGCCAGTGCGACGTCACCGGCTGGACGGACG
>JAEWEJ010000370.1 GCA_023389455.1 Actinomycetes bacterium
GCAGCAGGGCGCCCGGCCCGTGCCGGTGGACGGCCGCCAGCGCGGCGGCGCCGGTGGCCCCGGCGACGATCCGTCCGGCGATCTGCGTCGGCACCAGCCGGCTCGGCGTCACGGGCAGCTTGTCGACGACCATCTCGCCGAGGACCGCGCAGGTCGTGAGCCCGCGCAGCGCGCGCGCACCGACGCCGTGGTGGCCCCGGGTCGCGGCGTGGACGGGCACGGCGAGGGCGACGGCGGAGCGACCCCCGGCGGCGAGGCCGAGCGCGACGGAGCGGCGGAGAACACCCATGCGACGTGTCTACCGGGGTCGGGGTGCGGCGGCATCTCGGGGCGGTCCCGGGCCCCGCACGGCCCGCGTCGACGTCCCCGGGTGCCGGACACCCGTCCGGGTCACGACGCCGTTCGACGTGCGGGACCGGCGTCGCGGCACCAGACTCGCCAACCGGACGGGCCGTCGTGGCCCGCACGACGACGACGAAGGAGCGACATGGGCATCGGTGGCGGCATCGCACTCCTGGTGATCGGGGCGATCCTCTCGTTCGGGGTCTCGGACCGGCTCGAGGGCATCGACCTCACAGTCATCGGGTACATCTGCATGGGAGCCGGCGCGCTGGCGCTGATCCTCGCGATCGCGCTCAACGCGCAGCGCACCAACACCACGCACCGTCAGGTCGTCGAGCACCGCGAGGAGCCCCCGCTCCCGCCGACCGCCTGACCGACGCACCCGCGCCTCGGCGCACGACACGTCGCACGACGCCCCGCCCGGGCCCCGGGCGGGGCGTCGTGCTGTCCGGGGTCACGCCCGGGGTCACGCCCGGGGTCGTGCCCGTGGACGCCCGCGCGCGTCCGTGGTGCGGTCACGAAGGGCGCATGTCGGACACCCCGGACACAATGGGCGCCCGCGCGCAGCACCACCGTGCGCGAGCAGCAGGGGGCGACGACGGAGGGGACCGCATGGACCGGGACGAGGCACGCAAGGCCAAGGCGCACGCCCTGGAGGTGGCGCGCGAGCTCATCGAGAGGGACGTGCAGGCGTCCACGACCGGCACCCCCGTGGCGCCGCTGTCGGTGGGGCTCGCCCCGTGGGGTGACGGGCGGTACGCGGTGGCGCTGCGCTACCGGCTCGACGTGCCGGGCGTGCGCAACCTGGCCAGCCGCGTCGCGGCCGAGGTCGGTGAGGTCGGCACGGCCGTCGACGTGCGCCGCACGGGCCGCATCCGCCCGCTGCACGACGACGTGACCACGGGGCGGACGCCGGCGGACGCCCCGGGCACCGAGGAGGGTGGCGGGGCCGGCCCCACCGTGCCCGGCCCACGCCCGCCCGTCGTCACGGCGCAGGCCCTGGGCGAGACGGGCCGCGTGCGCCCGCTGCGTCCCGGTGTCTCCATCGCCCACGTCGACGTCACCGCGGGGACCCTCGGCGCGTTCGTCGTGGTCGGCGGCGTGGTCCACGCGCTGTCGAACTACCACGTGCTCGCGGGCTCCCCCGCGGCGGTCCCCGGGGACCTCGTGCTGCAGCCCGGCCCCGCCGACGGCGGCGTGGCGCCGGCGGACCGCGTAGGGACGCTCGCCGCGGTCGTGCCGCTCGCCGCCGGACGCACGGCGGTCGTCGACGCCGCGGTCGCCCGGCTCGACGTGCAGGACGTCGACCCGACGTACCCGGTGGGCCGGATCACCCGGACCGCGCGGGCCGTCGGCGGGGAGACCGTCGGCAAGATCGGCCGGACGACCGCGGTGACGGCCGGCCGCGTCACCGCGATCGAGCTCGACGACGTCGTCGTCGGGTACGGCGAGGAGCTGGGGAACCTCCGGTTCGACGACCAGATCGAGATCGAGGGCCTGGGGCGCCAGCCCTTCTCCCGCGGGGGTGACTCCGGGTCCCTCGTGTACCGCGAGGACGGGGTCGCGCTCGGACTGCTCTTTGCCGGGTCGGAGACCGGGGGGGACAATGGCCGTGGGCTGACGTACGTCAACCCGATCGATGCCGTCCTCGAGGCGCTCGACGCGACGCTGCTCGCCTGATGCGAGACGCGGGCCGCGCGCCCGACCGGCGCGGGAGGTGTGCAGTGGCCGACCTCGACGAGGCCCGCCGGGCCAAGGAGGAGATCAAGGCCGCCCTGGCCGGCCGGGACGGTGTGGCCGCGATCGGGATCGCCCCCGAGGAAGGCGGCTACGGCGTGCTCGTGCGGGTGCAGGGCGACGCGGTCTCCGCCCGACGCCTCGGGGTCCCGTCCCGCCTGCACGGCGTCAGCGTGCACGTGCGACCGACGGGGCCCATCGCCGCCCAGAGCTGATCTCCGGCACGGCGCCCACCTCCCGCACGCGGCAGCGACCTCCCGCACGGCGCCGACCTCCCGCACGGCGCCGACCTCCGGCACGCGGCAGCGACCTCCCGCACACGGCCAGGAACGACGGCGCGCCCCCCCCCCCGGGGGGGGGGGGGGGGCGGCGCCGGTGTCAGCGGACGGACGTCAGCGGACGATGCAGGGCTTGCCGTTGAGGGTCGCGTCGGTCACCGTCTGCGGCGTCCCGGACCCGATGAAGCCGAACGACACGGCGTTGTGGTGCCCGATGGTCGAGTTCCACGCCACGTTCTCGGCCGTCACGGTCGAGCCGGACTGCGAGGTGGTCGCGTTCCACGCCTGCTGCACCGACTCGCCGTTGGTGAACGTCCAGCTCACCTCCCACCCGTTGACCGGCTCCATGGTCGCGTTGAACACCGTCACGCCACCCTGGAAGCCGCCCTGCCAGGCGTTGGCGACGTCCACCTCGATCTCGCAGACGGAGTCCGGCGGCACGGTCGGAGTCGGGGAGACGGTGGGCGTCGGCGAGACCGTCGGCGTCGGGGACACCGTCGGCGTCGGGGAGACCGTGGGCGTCGGGGACACCGTCGGGGTCGGGGAGACGGTGGGCGTCGGGGACACCGTCGGCGTCGGCGAGACCGTCGGCGTCGGGGAGACCGTCGGGGTCGGGGTGGGCGTCACGGTGCCACCGCCGCCGAAGTCGACGTCCACGCAGTTGTAGAAGGACTCCGGGCTGTCGGTGCGCTCCCAGATGTTGAACAGCACGTGCTTGCCCGTCTTGTTCGACGGCAGCTTCACGTTCCACCAGTACTCCGGCCCCGCGGGCCCGCCCTCGCGCAGCGGCGGGTCCTGCACGCGGTCGAACGGCGCGGGCTCCAGGTCGTCCCACCCGATCGGCTGGCCCTGGTTCCACCCGTCCTTGGTGATCCACGTCGTGAAGTACCCGGGGTGACGCGCTACGGCCGCGTACTGGAACGTCATCGTCTGGCCGGGCCTGACCCGGGTCGTGGGCCACGCGGACGACGGCGAGTTGTACGCCGCGAACCGGGAGTCCGGGCCGCAGAGCTTGCCGTCGGCGATCGTCTCGTGACGGCCGGCGATGGTGCCGAGCAGGTTGCCGAACCAGTTGTAGAACGAGTAGTTGCCCTCGTTGAACGCGTTCACGCACGCGGGGTTCGTGGGCTTCATGTTGCCCGCCTCGCCGGCCGCCTGGCCGCCGGCCAGGCCGTCGGTGTAGCAGACGTAGGTGCGGGTCGGCGGGTTGGTCAGGCCGCCGTGGGCCTGTGCGGCGGTGGGGATCACCACGAGGGCGCCCGCCAGCAGCGTGGTGGCGGCGACACCCCCGAGCGCTCGTCGTGTCGTGGGTGTGCGGGGCATGGGGCTTCCCTCTCGCGCGGGCGGCGGTGGGTCGCCGCGGGGGGTGGGCACCAGGGCTGGTGCGTGCGATGGCGTTCAGGGTGCGTAGCGCACCACTCCCGGACAACCCTCCGAAACGTTTCCAGCACGTGGGACGCCGTTCCACGTCCCCGCGTGGCGACCGGCGTGGTCCGCCCTGGACCGACACCCCGGGCGGGTGGGAAGGCCACGCGGACGAGTGATCTCACGGACCTCTCACGGACCGCACTCGGCGGATCGGGGGTCGAGGCCCGATGATGGGCTCCGTGACGCGCAGGGGCACGACCGAGAAGGGTGCGCACCGGGGCGGCCTCTCGGCTGCGGACCTCGGTGGCGTGCGAGGCCTCGCCGTCGCCGCGCACCGGTTCGACGCGTGCCGCCGGATCGAGGAGGTCGTCGAGGCGGCGGCCCGCGCGGCCGTCGACGTCCTGGGTGCCGACGCGTGCGCGGTCGCCCGCATCACGCAGGAGACCAGCCGGGTCGTCCACCTGGAGCCGCCGACCAACGACCCCCGCTGGCACCAGTTCCTCAGCACCACCTACCGCGCGGACGACCGGCCGGCGCTGCGCGCCCTGCTGCGCAACCGCGAGAGCTGGCTGGCCCACGCCTTCGACGCCCAGGGTCGTTCCGTGCGCCCCGGCGACACCACGGCGGGCGACCGCGTCGAGGTCGAGATGCTGCGGGAGGTCGGTGCCGCGTCGGCGCTCACGTCCCCCG
This sequence comes from Actinomycetes bacterium, assembly GCA_023389455.1. GTDB lineage: Bacteria > Actinomycetota > Actinomycetes > Actinomycetales > Cellulomonadaceae > Cellulomonas. The sequence goes on from JAEWEJ010000370.1 coordinate 4,416, forward strand.
TCGTCGTCAACGACGCGGTGTGGGGGCAGATCACCGTGGTGCGGGACGTCGACTCGGTGCTGTTCCACGTCGACGACGTCGCGACGGCCGAGGTCCTGGCCGCGCTGGCGGCGGGCGCGATCGCCCGCGTGGACCTCGAGCAGCAGATGCGGCACATCATCGCCGACGACCCCCTGACGGGTCTGGCGAACCGGCGCACCGCCGACCAGGCCGCGGAGACCGCGCTGGCGTCGGGCCGCGAGACCTGCGTGGTCATGTGCGACGTCGACGGGCTCAAGCGCGTCAACGACGAGCTGGGGCACGACGCGGGCGACGACCTGCTGCGTGCGGTCGCCGACGTGCTGCGGCGCGCGGCCGACGCGATCCCCGGCGCGACGGCCGCCCGGATCGGCGGCGACGAGTTCTGCCTCGTCACCGTCGACCAGCCGCGCGAGGTCGTGGCGACGACGATGGCCACCACCGTCGCCAAGTTCCCCCTGCCGCACGGCGCCGCCATCTCCTACGGCGTCGCGTCGACCGCCGTCATGGGCTCGGTCGAGGCACGCCACCTGTTCCGGCGTGCCGACCAGGCGCAGTACCAGGCCAAGCGTCGCCGGGCCCGGGCCCGTGCCCGCAGCACCCCGCCGATCTCGGACCCGGTGCAGGCGGTCGAGCGGCTCGCGGCGAGCGGCGCGGTGGCCATCGGCGCAGCGGCCC
>JAEWEJ010000396.1 GCA_023389455.1 Actinomycetes bacterium
CCGCCGGGCCGGGCGCACCCGCGGGGCCGGGGACGGGAGGGCCGGCGGGCGTCACGCCGTGCGGGGAGCTCACGGACGTGAACCTACCGCCGTGGCGCGCGGCGCCCCCCCCCCCCCCACCCACCCCCGTGCATCAGACGGCCGCCACCCACAGCCCGTCGCGGGCGCGCGTCATCGCGACGTACAGCTCACGCAGCCGGTAGTCGCGCCGCTCCCGGTCCACGTCGTCGAGGTCCTCGGGCTTCTCGGTGAGCCACGACGCGTAGGGGTCGACCACGAGCACCTGCTTGAACTCCAGCCCCTTGGCGCGCTTGACGGTCCCGACCTTCACGCGGTTGACCGGCACGCCGTCGTACTTCTCGAGGTTGACGGCCGGGATGCCGGCCTTCTTGAGCGACTCCATGGCCGCGTCGACACCGCGACGCGACAGGGAGAGCACCCCCACGTCCCCGAAGTTCGTACCGACCTCGGCGACGACCTCGTGGACGCGCAGCACGAGGCGACGCTGCCGGTCCGCCTCGCTGCTGCACCGCACGTACACGGGCTTCGACCCGGTGCGCTCCACGACGGCCGGCCGGTCGCCGCGGGCGGTCGCACCCTCGATGTCCGCGAACTCGTCGTCCCGCACCAGCATCGACGCGAACTGCAGGATCTCCCGGGTGTTGCGGTAGTTCACGTCCAGGACGACGCCGCGCCCGGCCACCGAGACGCCCGCCTCGGCGAGGGTGAACCCGCCGGGGTAGATCGTCTGCTGCCCGTCGCCGACGAGCGTCAGGCCGTCGGGCACGTCACCGACCATCGCGTGCAGCATCCGGATCATCATGCAGGTGAGGTCCTGCGCCTCGTCGACCACCACCGCGGTGTACCGCTCGCGCGGCGGCTCCCGGCGCAGCTCGGCCTCCGCCAGCGCGATCTGGTCGGCGAAGTCGTGCACGCCGCGGTCCCGCAGCTCCGCGTCGTACGCCTCGTACAGGTCCCACACCACGCGCCGCTGCTGCGGGCCGAGGCGGTGGCGACGTCCCAGACGCGGCAGGTCCGCGTACTGCTCCCAACGGGTCAGGCCGCGGCCCTTGATGACGTAGCTGACCTCGTCGTGCCAGTAGTCCTGCTCGTGCCGGTCGGTGTCGATGACGCTGCCGCCGGCCACCTTGCCCCAGGCGGCGGTCCACGCCGCCGCGATCTGCCGGCCGTCGATGCGCCACGCCACGCCGCGCTCGTCGAGGATGCGCTTGGCGGTCTCGTGCACGCCCGCCAGCTCGACGCGGTCCACCACGTCCGGCGCGAGCCGCGTGAGCTGCTGGCGCAGCACGTCGGGCAGCGTGCGGATGTACGTGGTGACCAGCACCTTGCCCTGCCGGCTGCGCGCCAGGTACGCCGCGCGGTGCAGGCCGACCACGGTCTTGCCCGTGCCCGCCGCCCCGCGGATGCGCGCCGGGCCGTTGTAGGAGCGCCGCACGACGCGCGCCTGGGCCGGGTGCAGGAACGCCATCCACTCCTCGACAGGTGCCGCCATGAGGCCCTCGAGCATCGCCTGCTGCACCTCGGCCTCGGTGAGCAGGGGCTCGCCCAGGAAGGAGCCGGTGGTCGGGAGGGAGCCGGTGGTCGGGAGGGCGCCGGTGGTCGGTCCGGGCGCGGTGACCGGCACCAGGGGCTCGGTCGTCAGCAGCGCGTCGGGGTCGGTCGGCAGGACCAGCCCCGCGTGGGGCAGCTGCAGCGGGCCGCGCGGTGCGGGCAGCACGGGCTCCGGCAGCGTGGTGCTCAGGGGTGCGGGGTCGGACACCTGACGGAACCACTCGAGGCAGCGTGCGAGGACCGCGTCGACCTGCCGCGGCCCGAGGCGCGCGCCGCGGCGCGCGATCCGGCGCAGCACGTCACGCTCCCCCACCACGTGCACGGGGCCCACCCGCTCGTCGACCCCGGACCGCCCCGCCAGGACGGCCACCGCGTGCACCTCGCCCGGTGCCAGCCCGACCTCCGCCAGCTCGCCCTCGGTGCGGTACGCCAGGTCGGCGAGGGCCATGAGGTCGTCGGTGACGTCCTCCTGGCCACGGTGGATGCGGTCGCCGGCGATCGCGACGTCGGCCCAGGCCTTGGTGTCGACCACGAAGACGCCGCCCGGCCCGACGACGACCATGTCGACCTGCGCGCGACGGCTGCCGGGCCACTGCCGGTCGGCCAGCAGGTGGTACCCGGCCGCCGCGAGCGGCGCGAGCGCCGCCGCCGTGCGCTGCTCGGTGGCCGCGGCGACGCCGTACCGCGACGCCGTGGCGCGCGCGTCGGCCGCAGCGCGCTCGTGCGCGACGGCGAGCGCGAGCTGACGGCTCGCCTCGGACGCTGCGGAATCGCCTGCCGGCATCGTGCTCACTCCCCTCGGGTCGTGGCCTCTATCGGTCCGGGGACCCGCGCCCATGAGCGCGAGGCGCGGTGACCACCCCGTTGCGCGCGCTCTCACCCGCCCCTGCCGGGACGCGGCACGTCCGGGCGACGGGGGCGCGGGCCCTGCCTACCGGAACGCGGCACGTCCGGGCGACGGGGCGCGGGCCGCGGCCGGTCGCCGTGCCCGCGCAGGTCAGGCGTCGGTCCGGTCCGTGAGCGGGCGGGCGGACCGTGACCCGGGAACCGGTCCCAGGCGGGTGACGACGGGCGACGCCGCGAGCAGCAGGAACGCCGGCACGACGAACGCGGGGCCGAGGCCCAGGACCGGCGACAGGAGGCCGAGCGAGACGGACCCGACGAGAGCACCGCCGTAGTTGAAGAGGTTGATGCGCGCGACGACGTCGTCGAGGCGCTGCGGCGCCAGCTCCCCGGCGGCCGAGAACGCGAGAGGCACCAGCACCCCGGCCCCGATGCCGGCGAGCGCGAAGCCGACGATCGCGGCGGCCGGCGACGGCACCAGCGCGACCACCCCGAGCCCGACGACCGCGGCGATCGCCGTGGACGCGGCGACCCGTGCGCGGCCGTGGCGCCGCACGAGCGGGTCGCCGGCCAGCCGTGCCACCAGGACCGCCCCCTGGTACGCGGCGTACCCGAGCGGCGCGAGGCGGGCGGACGCCCCGAGGTCGTCGCTGAGGTAGACCG
>JAEWEJ010000397.1 GCA_023389455.1 Actinomycetes bacterium
CACCGACCCCGCGTGCCGGCTCGCCGGGTGGGCCGACGCCCACGTGGTGCTCACGGCCTGCCCGGACGGTGCCGGCGCGTGGCGCCTGGCCGCCGTCGACGTCGCGCAGGACCGCCCCCCGACGCCCCTGGCGACCAGCGACGTCCCCGTGCGTGACGCCTGGCCGCTCGGGGACGGGCGCGTCGGGCTCGGACGCGTCGTGATGCCCGCACCGTGCGACGCGACGTCCGACCCCGCCGTGCTCGAGGACGGCACGGTCCGCCCTCTCACCGCCGGCTGGAGCCCGTACGACCACGGCACGTCCCTCACGTTCGCGGCCGGGGCCGCCTGGACGTTCCTCAACGGGTGCTACACCGGTACCGGGCGGGCGGACCCGCAGCGCGACGTGCGCGTCGACCTGGCCACGGGCGCGACGACCACGCTTGGGTGGAGCGAGGCGCGGCGCGACGTCGACCAGGTCGTCGAGGACGGGTGGCGCGTGATCGGCGTCAGCGTGGTCCGGGGCGGCTGAGCGCGACCCTGCAGGACGCCCGAGGGCCCGGTGCGTGACGCACCGGGCCCTCGACCTCTGCTGCGCTCCAGGTCAGCGCTCGACCTCGTGGTCGCGCTGACCTTGCACTCCGCGACGGCAGAGGGCCCGACGCTGCGCGCCGGGCCCTCGACCTCTGCTGCGCTCCAGGTCAGCGCTCGATGTCGCCGCGGATGAAGGCCTCGACCTTGGTCCGGCCCTCGGTGTCCTCGGTCTGCACCGGCGGGGACTTCATGAAGTACGTGGACGCCGAGAGCAGGGGGCCGCCGATGCCGCGGTCCTTGGCGATCTTCGCCGCGCGCAGCGCGTCGATGATGATGCCGGCCGAGTTCGGGGAGTCCCAGACCTCGAGCTTGTACTCCAGGCTCAGGGGCACCTCGCCGAACGCGCGGCCCTCGAGGCGCACGTACGCCCACTTGCGGTCGTCGAGCCACGCGACGTAGTCCGACGGGCCGATGTGGACGTTGCGGTCGTCCTTCTTGCCGGCCAGCGGGCCGTCGGTGAGGTTCGACGTGACGGCCTGCGTCTTCGAGATCTTCTTGGACTCCAGGCGCTCGCGCTCGAGCATGTTCTTGAAGTCCATGTTGCCGCCGACGTTCAGCTGGTAAGTGCGGTCCAGGATGACGCCGCGGTCCTCGAACAGACGCGCGAGCACGCGGTGCGTGATGGTCGCGCCGACCTGCGACTTGATGTCGTCGCCGACGATCGGCACACCGGCGGCCTCGAACTTGGCGGCCCACTCGGGGTCCGACGCGATGAAGACCGGCAGGGCGTTGACGAAGGCGACGCCCGCGTCGATCGCGCACTGCGCGTAGAACTTCGCCGCGGCCTCGGAGCCGACGGGCAGGTAGCAGATCAGGACGTCGACCGCGTTGTCCTTGAGCGTCTGCACGACGTCGACGGGCTCGGCGTCCGACTCCTCGATGGTCTCGGCGTAGTACTTGCCGATGCCGTCGAGCGTGTGGCCGCGCTGCACCGTGACACCCAGCGGGGGCACGTCGCAGATCTTGATCGTGTTGTTCTCCGAGTTGAAGATCGCCTCGGACAGGTCGAAGCCGACCTTCTTGGCGTCCACGTCGAAGGCCGCGACGAACTCGATGTCCCGCACGTGGTAGTCACCGAACTGCACGTGCATGAGCCCGGGGACCTTGCCCTGCGGGTCGGCGTCCCGGTAGTAGTGCACACCCTGGACAAGCGACGCGGCGCAGTTGCCGACGCCGACGATGGCGACGCGGATGGAGGTCATCCTCGCTCCTTCTCGTTTCGCGCCTCGGAGATGCCCTCGGCGTCGTCTGCAGCGATGGCCGGACGGCCACCGCCCTCGGGGCGAGCGCGACGTACGCCGCGCTCGTTGTCGATGAGGTCGTCCAGCCAGCGGACCTCGCGCTCGACCTGCTCGAGGCCGTGGCGCTGGAGCTCGAGCGTGTACTCGTCCATGCGCTCGCGGGTCCGTGCGAAGGACTGCCTGATGGTCTCGAGCCGCTCGGTCAGCCGGATGCGACGACCCTCGAGGATCCGCATGCGGGTCTCGGCGTCGGTCTGGCCGAAGAAGGCGAAGCGGACGTCGAAGTTCTCGTCCTCCCAGGCGGCCGGACCCGAGGACGACAGCACCTGCTGCAGGTGCTCCTTGCCCTCGGCGGTCAGCTGGTAGACGATCCTCGCGCGCTTGCTGGCCACGGTCCGGTCGTCCGGTGCGTCGACGCCGACGATCCAGCCGCGGTCCGCGAGCCCCTTGAGGCACGGGTACAGCGAGCCGTACGACAGCGCACGGAAGGAGCCGAGCACGAGGTTGAGCCGCTTGCGCAGCTCGTACCCGTGCATCGGGGACTCGGCGAGCAGGCCGAGGATGGCCGGCTCGAGCACGTCGGAACGTCCGCGCACCTGACCCTCCTCACGTCGCCGTCCGGACCACGGACCCGACGCTCGGCAGGATCCGATGTATCAACTCGATACATCCGGAGAATATGTCGACCGGGTGCTCGTGCACAACACGCCCGGTCGTCGCGGTCCGCCGAGGCGTCCGGCGCTGCCGGAGCCGCCCCGGGCGCGGGCGCGTCGTGGAGCGGTCGAGACACCGTCAGCGCCCGGTGCGGATCATGTGAAGGGTCCGGGCGATCCGGACGTCCCGGGCGCTGATCCCGGTGGTGCGTCCGGGTCGTTCGTCCATACTGAGCCCCGGCAGCGTCCGCCCGGCACGTCCGGAACGGGGCCGGGGGCGCCGCAGCACCGTCGTCGCACGAGAGGTCTCCCCTTGGCAGCCAGCAACCGCCGCGCCGCGCCGCCGCGCGCCCGGCGCGCGACGCGTCGCCCCACGTCCCCCACCGCCGAGCGCCGGCGGTTCTGGAACTACCCCCGCCGTGAGCTGTCGGGGCTGCACCGGTGGCTGCCGTCGTGGCGCGTGGTGCTGGGCACGTTCATCGGGGGCGTCTTCCTCGTCCTCGGCGCGGGAGCCGCGGCGTTCGCGTTCATCAACCCGCCGGACGCGCTGGCCGAGGTCGAGTTCCAGACCACCACCGTGTACTTCGCGGGTGAGCAGCCGGGCCAGCCCGGGCCCGTGATGGGGACGTTCGCCGAGCAGAAGCGCGAGATCGTCGACTACGCGACCCTGCCGGCGCACATCGGCCAGGCCGTCGCGGCGGGCGAGGACCAGACCTTCTTCACGAACCGTGGCGTGTCCATCACCGGCATGGTGCGGGCCTTCATCAACAACGTCCAGGGCAAGCCGACGCAGGGCGGGTCGACGCTGACCCAGCAGTACGTCGAGCGGTACTACCAGAACACCACCAAGGACTACTGGGGCAAGGCGAAGGAAGCGATCCTCGCCATCAAGATCTCCCAGAACGAGTCCAAGGACCAGATCATGGGCCGCTACCTGAACACGATCTACTTCGGTCGTGACTCGTACGGCATCCAGGCCGCCGCGCAGTCGTACTTCGGCAAGAACGCGGCGGACCTCACCGTCGGCGAGTCCGCGATGCTGGCCGCACTCATCCCGTCGCCCAACAACTGGGACCCCGCGGTCGCCCCGGAGAAGGCCCAGCAGCGCTGGGAGATCGTGCTCGACCGCATGGTCGACGGCGGGTGGATCACTGCCGAGGAGCGCGCGGCGCAGACCTTCCCGGCATGGGTGCCGTACGCCACGTCCGAGACGTACCGCGGACCGAACGGCCACCTGCTCAAGATGGTCGAGAACGAGCTGCTCGCGACCAAGTTCTGGACCGCGGACGAGCTGCGCACCCGCGGCCTCGAGATCGTTACGACCATCGACCCCGAGGTCCAGCGGATCGCCGTGGAGTCGGCCGCCGCGCTGCAGTCCGGTGAGCTCAGCAACGGCGCCACGCCCAACGAGCGGATGCGCACGTCGATCGTCACCGTCGACCCCGCCACCGGCGGCATCGTCGCCCTCTACGGCGGCCCGGACTACCTGGTGGACTCGCGCAACACGGCGACGTTCGACCGCATCCAGGCGGGCTCGACGTACAAGCCCTTCACCCTGGTCGCCGCGCTCGAGCAGGGCATCAGCCTGAGCACCACGTACGACGGGAGCTCCCCGCAGGAGTTCGACATCGGCGAGGCCAAGCCCTGGCGGGTGCAGAACTACGGCAACTCCAACCGCTACGGCACGATCGACCTGACGGCGGCCACGGCCAACTCCGTCAACACGGCGTACGTCCACCTCAACCTCGAGGTCGGGCCCGCCGAGACCGCCCGTGTCGCCACGGCCGCCGGAGCCACCAACGAGCCCACCACCGTGCCGTCCAACGTGCTCGGTGCGGACACCGTCCACCCCCTCGACATGACGAGCGCCTACGCCACGTTCGCGGCCCAGGGCGTGCACCGCGACGCGCACATCGTGCAGGCGGTGCTCGACAAGGCGGGCGTGTCCCTCTGGGCCCCCGACACGTCCGGTGACCAGGTGTTCGCGGCCGACGTGATGGCCGACGCGACCTACGCCATGACGCAGGTCGTCGAGAAGGGTTCGGCGACGGACCACATCAAGCCCCTGCGACGTCCGATCGCCGGCAAGACCGGCACGTCGTCGGAGAACAAGTCGGCCTGGTTCATCGGCTACACCCCGCAGCTGGCGACCTCGGTCGCGCTGTCCCAGATCGCCGAGGACAACAAGGGCCAGGACTCCATCAGCGGGTGGGGCGGCGTGAGCTCGATCACCGGTGGCTCCTACCCGGCAGAGCTCTGGGCCCACTACATGAAGCAGGTCTTCGAGCAGCCGCGGTACCAGGAGGTCCTGGACTTCCCCGCCCGCGCGAACGTCGGGGGCAAGCCGTCGCCGACCCCCTCGGAGACTCCCACCGAGGAGGCGCAGCCCGAGGAGCCGCCGGCGCCCACCGAGGTGCTGGTCCCCAGCGGTCTCGTCGGACGCACCGAGGCCGACGCCGCCGGAGCGCTGCAGGGCGCCGGGCTGGTGCCCACCGTGGTCACCGAGCGCCACGCGACGGTGCCGTCCGGCCGTGTGATCCGCGTGGAGCCCGGTGAGGGGGCGACCGTGGGTACCGGGGCGGCCGTCACGATCGTGGTGTCCAGCGGCCCGCCGCCGGCCGCGAACCCGACGCCGACACCTCCACCGCCGGCCCCCCAGCCCTCGGCGCCGGCCCCGGAGCCGAGCGCACCACCGGCCGGTGACGGCACCGGTAACCAGGGCAACGCCGCCGGCACAGGGACCGGTGGCGCCGCCCCGGGGGCCGCGCCCGGCACCCGATGACCCGGACGCCCGACGGCCCGCGGTCCGCGCGATTCGGTGCGCGGGCCGCGAGCCGGTAGTCTGGGCGACCGCCGTCCCTCACGGGACGGTTCGTCGTGCCCACCACCCGACACCTGTCGGACACGGGCGCGCCGAGACGCTTGAGACCCTCCTGCCACGGACCGACCGTGGCCGCGAAGACCAGAGGAGGTGGGTATGAGCCTGCGTCAGTACGAGATCATGATCATCCTCGACCCCGAGATCGAGGAGCGCACCGTCGCCCCGTCGCTCGACAAGTACCTGACGGTCGTCAAGACCG
>JAEWEJ010000410.1 GCA_023389455.1 Actinomycetes bacterium
CTCGAAGGTCGGCCTGCCCTACGTCTGGGGAGGCAACGGCCCCGACGGGTACGACTGCTCCGGTCTGACCAGCGGCGCGTGGCGCGCGGCCGGCGTGAACCTCAACCGGACCTCGCGCGACCAGTACAAGCAGGTCCTCAAGATCAGCTACGACCAGCTGCGTCCCGGTGACCTCGTGTTCTGGGCATCGAACACCGCCGACCCGAGCACGATCTACCACGTGGCCGTCTGGGCGGGGAACGGGCAGATCGTCGAGGCGTCACGCCCCGGTGTGCCGCTGCGCGTCACGTCGATGCGCTGGTCGGGCACCATGCCGTTCGCCGGTCGCCCCTGACCCACGCGGTCCGCCGGCCCCGACCGTCCGCCGGCCCCGACCGTCCGGCGGCCCCTTCCGTCCGCCGGTCCCGGCCGGCGCAGTCCGCCGGGCACGTCGACGGGTCGTGTCGTGGTCCCGTCCCGAGGCGCACGCACGCTCCGTGGCCCACGCGCGTCCCGGGGCACACGACAGGGCGGTCCGGCCGCGACGCGACCGGACCGCCCTGCACGGCCCCGAGGGGTCAGTGCGTGAGGTACCCCGAGTCGATGGCGCGCTGCCGCGACCGCTCGATCTCGGCCTCGGCGTCCGCGCGGCCCACCCAGTGGGCACCCTCGACGGACTTGCCGGGCTCGAGGTCCTTGTAGACCTCGAAGAAGTGCTGGATCTCCAGGCGGTGGAAGTCGGACACGTCGTCGATGTCCTGGCGCCACGCGGCCCGCTGGTCGCCCGTCGGGACGCACAGCACCTTGTCGTCGCCACCGGCCTCGTCGCGCATGCGGAACATGCCCAGCGCGCGGCAGCGGATGAGGCAGCCGGGGAACGTCGGCTCCTCCAGCAACACCAGGGCGTCGAGCGGGTCCCCGTCCTCGCCGAGGGTGCCCTCGATGAAGCCGTAGTCGTCCGGGTAGCGCGTCGAGGTGAAGAGCATGCGGTCGAGGCGGATGCGCCCCGTCGCGTGGTCCACCTCGTACTTGTTGCGCTGCCCCTTGGGGATCTCGATCGTGACGTCGAACTCCACTGTGTGCTTCCCTCCACGCGTCCCCGCCCCCCGGGGCGGTGGTCGATCGACCTGTGGGCGCGTCGTCTCCCCGGGCGCCGTTGTCTCGGACAGTAGTCTGACGCACCGACGCGGCGGTACCGGCACCGGGCGCCGACCAGGACGTGGGAGGAGTGACGATGGCCACAGCAGCACGTGTCGCGGGGATCGGCACCCTCGTCGTCGTCCTCGCCGCCGGGGGCTATGCGACGGCCGACGCGTACGACGTCGTCCCGGGCATCGTGACCCTCGCGCCGCCCGCCCCGGACCCCTCGCCGTTCCCGACCGCGCCGGGTGCCGTCGACCCGACGGACGCGCCCCGCGCCCTCGGCGACCTCGACCCGGCGGTGCCGCTGCCCGCGGCCGCCCAGGTGCAGGCGCTCGTCGACGGGCTGGTCGCGGACCCCCGGATGGGGCCGGGCACCGCCGTCGCCGTCGTCGACCAGCTCACGGGCGAGCTGCTGGGCGGCAGCGACCCCGACGGGGGGCGGGTGCCCGCCTCGACCGCCAAGGTCCTCACCGGCGTCGCGGCGCTGACGGCCCTGGAACCGGACGCCACCCTGCCGACCCGGGTGGTGCGCGTCGACGACTCGACGATCGCCCTCGTGGGCGGCGGCGACATGATGCTGGCCGCCGGGGCGGGCGACCCGACGGCCACGGCGGGGCGCGCCGGCATGGCGGACCTGGCGGCGCGCACCGCCTCGGCGCTGGCGCTGACGGGCACGTCGAGCGTGCGCCTGGTGGTGGACGACGGCCTGTTCACCGGGCCCACCGTGAGCCCCGCGTGGCACCCGGCGAACGTCGAGGAGGGGTTCGTCGCCCCCGTGACCGGGCTGGCGGTCGACATCGGCCGGCTCTCCGAGGGGGAGTACGCGCCGCGTACCCGGGACCCCTCCCTGCAGGCCGCCAAGGTCCTCGCGCAGCGGCTGGGCGAGCTGGGGGTCAAGGTCGAGGGCAACCCGTCGCGCACGGCGTCGGTCGGTGACCGGCCGGAGCTGGCGCGTGTGGAGTCGGCGCCCCTCGTCGACGTCGTGCACTACTTCCTGGAGACGTCCGACAACACGATCACCGAGGTCGTGTCCCGGCTCGTCGCGCTCGAGGCGGGGCTGCCGCCGAGCTTCGACGGCGGGACGCAGGCCGTGCTGCTGCAGGTCGGCAGGCTCGGGGTGGACGTGTCCGGCGCGCGCCTGGCGGACGCCTCGGGCCTCGGCGCGGGCTCCTCGCTGTCGCCCCGGCTGCTCGCCGACGTCGTGCGGCTGACCACCGACCCGGCGCACCCGCTGCTGCGTGACGTCGCGGTGGGCATGCCCGTCGCCGGCCTGTCGGGGACCCTCGCCGACCGCTACACCCGCTCGGACGCCCGCGGCCTGGTGCGGGCCAAGACGGGGTCGTTGCCCCGCGTGACGTCGCTGGCCGGCACCGTCCTGGACACCCAGCGGCGGCAGCTCGTCTTCGTCGTCATGGCCGACCAGACGCCCGAGGGCGGGCAGTGGGCGCCCCGGCAGGCGATCGACGGCTTCGTCGGCGCGCTGGCGGCCTGCGGCTGCCGCTGACCCGCCCCGCGGGCGGGACCACGGCGCGTTACCGTGGCCCCGTGCAGCCCACCGCCCGCGGCCCCGTCGACTGG
>JAEWEJ010000003.1 GCA_023389455.1 Actinomycetes bacterium
CCCCCGGACCGGGTCCGGGCCCGGTCCGGGGGTGGGGCCGTGCTCGTGCTCGTGCAGCAGGCTCACGGCGCCGCACGCTCCAGGTCGGCGACGGGGACGACGTCACGCAGGAAGTCGCGCACGCGCAGGTACTCCGACAGGTGCTCGCGGTGCGCGTCGCAGGCGAGCCACACCTTGCGCCGCTGCGGGGTGTGCAGCTTCGGGTTGTTCCACAGCACGCCCCACGCGGGCTCGGCGCGGCAGCCGCGTGCGCTGCACACGAGCTCGCCGACCGCGTCGGGCACGGCACCCTGCGAGGGCGTCGACATCGTCACCGTCCATCTCCCAGCTCGTCGCGCGGCGGTGCGCCGCCGATCTCCCGGGCCTCGTAGTACACGCCCGGCTCGTCCCGTCGTTCCCGTCCCGCGTTGGCCAGCAGCACCGCCACGTACGGGAGCACGGCCGCCGCCGCGACCAGCGTGAGCGACACGCCGACGGGCACGTGCGACCACAGCAGGCCCGCGGCCAGGAAGCACAGCACCCGGATCCCCATCTGCCACAGGTACCGCCGCTGCCGACGCGCGAGGTCGTCCGCCAGCGCCTCGGGCGCCGACGTGATGCGGTGCACCTCCGGCTCCGGGCGCCGGTCGCGACGACGGGTCCTCATCGTCCGATCGTAGGCGTGCCGGGTGGGACGGGCTGCGCGACGTGGTGGGACCCACAGTTTGTGGGGGTCCCACAAGACCAAGGGCCCAACTCGTGCCGACGCGTACCCCCGTGGCCGCGGCCCCCGTCGGCTAGCGTCGTGTCCCGTGCCTGCGACGACACCCGAGACCACCGCCGTGACCACCGACCGCGCGCCGCGCAGCGTGCTGGTGACCGGCGCCAACCGTGGCATCGGCCGCGCCATCGCCGAGCGGTTCGTCGCCGCGGGCGACCGGGTCGCGACGATCGTGCGGTCGGGCGGCGCGCCCGACGGCGTGCTCGAGGTGATCGGCGACGTCCGCGACACGGCGTCCGTCGACGCCGCGTTCACGCAGGTGGAGGCCGCGCACGGGCCGGTCGAGGTGCTGGTCGCCAACGCCGGCGTCACGCGCGACCAGCTGCTGCTGCGCATGACGGACGAGGACTTCGCCGACGTCATCGACGTCAACCTCACGGGCGCGTTCCGCGTCGTGCGGCGCGCGAGCAAGGGCATGATCCGGCTGCGGCGCGGGCGCATCGTGCTCATCTCGTCGGTCGTCGGCATGTACGGCTCGCCGGGCCAGGTCAACTACGCCTCGTCCAAGTCGGCGCTCGTCGGCATGGCCCGCTCGATCACCCGCGAGCTCGGTGCCCGCGGGATCACCGCCAACGTCGTCGCGCCCGGTTTCATCGACACCGACATGACCCGGGCGCTGCCCGACGAGCGCCGTGAGGCGTACCTCACGTCGATCCCCGCCGCGCGCTTCGGCCAGGCCGACGAGGTCGCCGCCGCCGTCCAGTACCTGGCCTCCGACGCCGCCGCCTACGTCTCCGGCGCCGTGCTGCCGGTCGACGGCGGCCTCGGCATGGGGCACTGACCCGCACGAGAGTCCCCGCCGGCGCGCCGCGCCCGGGCCACCCGACCGAAAGGCATCTGGACATGGCACTGCTCGAGGGCAAGACCCTGCTCGTCACCGGCGTCCTCACCGACAGCTCGATCGCGTTCCACGTCGCGCGCCTCGCCCAGGAGCAGGGCGCGGAGGTCGTGCTCACGTCGTTCGGCCGCCAGCTGCGGCTCACGCAGGCCATCGCGCGGCGGCTCCCGCAGGCGGCCCCGGTCGTCGAGCTCGACGTCACGGACGACGAGCACCTCGCCGCCCTCGCGGACCGCGTGCGGGAGCACGCCGACCACGTCGACGGCGTCGTGCACTCGATCGGCTTCGCCCCCCAGTCGGTCATGGGCGGCAACTTCCTGGCCGGGCAGTGGGACGACGTCGCGACGGCCGTGCACGTCAGCGCCTACTCGCTGAAGGCGCTCGCGGTCGCCGCGCAGCCCCTGATGACCCGCGGCTCGAGCCTGGTGGGCCTCACGTTCGACGCGCGCTACGCGTGGCCCGTCTACGACTGGATGGGCGTGGCCAAGGCCGCGTTCGAGTCGACCGCGCGGTACCTCGCCCGCGACCTCGGCCCGCAGGGGATCCGCGTCAACCTCGTCTCGGCCGGACCGATCCGCACGACCGCCGCCAAGTCGATCCCGGGCTTCGAGGCGATGGAGGGCGGCTGGCCCGAGCGCGCCCCTCTCGGATGGGACGTCACCGACCCCGAACCGACGGCGCGCGCGGTGGCCGCCCTGCTGTCCGACTGGTTCCCCGCCACGACGGGGGAGATCGTGCACGTCGACGGCGGCGTCCACGCCATGGGGCTCTGACGGGCGACGTCACCTTCGTCACGTCGGCGGCGGGCCCGATCGGTGTCCGTCCCGCCGTGCACGGTGGGACCCTGGTGCGGTGACCCTGCACCGACTCGTCCTGCTCCGGCACGCGAAGGCCGAGCCCGCCGGCGCCGTGCCGGACCACGACCGCCCGCTCGCCCTGCCCGGACGCCGTCAGGCGTCGGCGGTGGGCGGCGCGCTCGCGGCGGCCGGGCTGGCCCCGGCGCACGTCCTGTGCTCGTCGGCCCTGCGCACCCGCCAGACGTGGGACGTCGCGCGCACGGCCCTGTCCGGCGCGGGCGCCGAGGCGCCGGACGTCACGGTGTCGGACGAGCTGTACGACGCCTCGCCGGGTGACCTCGTCGCACTCGTGCAGGCCCTGCCGGAGAGCGCCACGACGGCACTCGTCGTGGGGCACGAGCCGACGGTCTCGCACGTCGCGGCCGTGCTGGCCGGGCCGGGCTCGGACGACGACGTGCTGGCCCGGGTCCGCGCCGGCGTGCCGACGGCCGCGTGGACCGTCCTCGAGCTCGACGGGCCGTGGGACTCCACGGCCCCGGGTGCGCTGCGGCTCGTCCACCTCGACCGCCCGGCCTGACCCGCGCCGAGGGCGGCGACCGCGGGGGCGACGACCCGGGTCGGCCCGGCGC
>JAEWEJ010000051.1 GCA_023389455.1 Actinomycetes bacterium
GCGCGGGGTCACCCGGGGCCTCGCCACCCGACGACCCCGGGGTGGCGGACGGCGTCGGGGTCGGCGCCGCGCCGCTCTCGGCGCGGGCCGTCCACGGCACCACCGGGGCGGCCGCCGCGAAGGGCCACGACGGGGCGAGCACCTGCTCGCGCACGTCGTCGTCGGTGACGTCCAGCGTGCCGTCGTCCGACCACGCGCCGCCCGGGACGCTGTGCAGCGGGAAGACGTTCCACCGGGTCTGGCCGTTCACGCCCGGCACCCCCACGTGCAGGAGCGGGTCGGCGGCGCCGTCGGGCCAGTACTCCTGCTGCGCCCACCGGTCGCCCCCGTGGGGCTCGGTCGTCACGGGGCGCCCCTCCTGGTCGAAGATCTGGGCACCCTCGACAGGCTCGCCCTCGGCGTCGTAGACGAACAGGTTGTGCGCCTGCTCACCGTCGACGACGACCCCGTCGCCGTTCCGGGTCACGGAGAACTCGCTCAGGTACTGCGCCCTCGCCACGTCGTTGCGGTGCGCCGAGGGCAGCGAGAGCAGCAGCACGACCGCGGTGAGCGCGAGCACGCCGTTCGCGAACCGCAGCACCCGTCCCCAGCGCGGCCCGGTGCGCCACCGTCCACGGCCCCACTGGACGCTGGCCACGACCGCGAGCGCCATCAGGACCCACCCGCCGAAGGTCGACGGGACCCAGAACGCGTACGGCTCGGCGCCCAGCAGGTCCAGCAGCAGGTGCGCGAGCGCCCAGCCGCGCAGCACCCACCACGCCGGGCGCAGCTCGAGCAGCGCCTCCTCGACACCCGGGAACCACCGGGTGGTGCGCAACCCGGCGAGGGCGGTGCGCGCGGTGCGGCGGGCCGACCGCCAGGGGGCCAGCAGCGCCGCGCGGAAGACTCCCTCGGGGTTCGCCGCACGTGCCGCCGGGGCCAGGCCCGCCGCGGCCCTAAGCTCGGCGGCGTAGGCCTCGGGCTCCCCGAACTCGTCGACGAGCGAGCCGCGGTGGACCCGCCCGTCGTCCGCCAGCGCGTCGGCCAGGTTGGCCTCGAGCCCGTCGGTGAGGTCGTCCACCTGGTCCTGGTCGAGGTCCGCCAGTGCGACCCGCACCCGTGCGGCGTACTGCGTGACGTCCTGCCCGATCGCGTCGACGATGCTCATGCCCCACCCTCCGTCCCGAGCAGGCGCTGCATCGTGCCCGCGAACTCGTACCAGTCCTTGCGCTGCGCGCTGAGCACGGCTCGGCCCTGCGCGTTGATGCCGTAGTACTTGCGGTGCGGCCCCTCGTCGCTGGGCACGACGTACGACGTCAGCGCCCCGGACGAGTAGAGGCGACGCAGCGTCCCGTAGACGGAGGCGTCCCCCACCTCCTCGATGCCGGCGGAGCGCAGGCGCCGCACCACGTCGTAGCCGTAGCCGTCCTCGTCCGCCACGACGGCGAGCACGGCGAGGTCGAGCACCCCCTTGAGCAGCTGTGTCGTGTCCATGTGCCCTCCCGCTCGTCGTCCCCGGCCCGCCGCGTCGGCCCCGGCGGACCGGGGCCGACGGGCGGCACGTGGCGCGGGCACCCCTCCAGGGCCCGCACTGTGCACAGTACTGTGCAGTCCGCACTACTGTCCACGACGCGCCACAGCCCGGTCGGCACGTCACCCGCACGGCCCACCCGCCCCGCGAGCACGCCTGGGACGCACCCGTCGGGCGCAGGGCCCGCACAGACGCACCCACGCTCGCAGCCGCACCCTCAGGCCGCACGGCCCCGCTCCTCGGCGGCACCCGGGAACGACCCCGGCCCGTCGGGCCGACCCGGGCGAGCGCTCAGCGCTCGGCGATGCTCCAGGCGATGCCGTCGAGGATGTCGTGCTCCGACGTCACGACCTGGGTCAGCGCACCCCCGGCCGCCGCGACCTCGTCGCGCACCCGCCGCACGACGTCGCGCCACACCAGCGCGCCCGCGCCGATGACGTCGACGCGCCCCGGGTGCAGGTACGGCACTGCCGCGCGCTCGTCGCGCGTGCGGGCCAGCATGTCCTCGCACGACGCGAGGACCTCGTCGACCCCCAGCACCGCACCGTCGATCCGGTCGCGGTCGTACCGGTCCAGGCCGAGCGCGTGCGCCGTCAGCGTCGTCACCGACCCCGCCAGGCCGACGAGGGTCACCGTGCGCCCGAGCGGGACCACGGCCGCCGCCGCGTCGAGCGCCGCGTGCACGTCGGCGTCCGCGGCCGCCACCTGGGCGGCGGTCGGGGGGTCGTCGTGCAGGTGCCGCTCGGTGAGCCGGACGGAACCGACGTCCATCGACACGGCGGCCTGCGGTGCGGTGGTGCCCAGCACCAGCTCGGTCGAGCCGCCGCCCAGGTCCACCACGAGGAACGGCCCGTCGAACCGGCTGGCCAGCACCCCCGTCGCGCCCCGGAAGGACAGCCGCGCCTCCTCGTCGCCCGCGACGACCTCGGGGTCCACGCCCAGCGCGGCACGCACACCGTCGACGAACTCGCTGCGGTTGCGCGCGTCGCGCGTCGCCGACGTCGCGACGAAGCGCACCGCCTCGACGCCCAGCCCTTCGCACACCTCGCGGTAGCGACGGGCCGCGGCGAGGGTACGGTCCAGCGCCTGTGGCGCCAGCAGGCCCGTGCGGTCGACCCCCTGGCCCAGCCGGACCACCTCGTTGCTGCGCTCCAGGTCGACGAGCGTGCCCGCCGCCGGGTCGACGTCCGCGACGAGCAGACGGATGGAGTTGGTCCCGCAGTCGATGGCAGCCACGCGTGTCACCGGCACATCGTGCCACCGCCGACCGACACCGCGAACCGCGGTCCGCCCACCGCGGCGGACCCGGACCCCCGGTGCGGCGCGTCCGTCAGCAGGTGCAGCGGTCGGGCCGCCACCGCTCCGCGATCATCTCCAGCGCCAGGTCCCCGACCGGGTTCACGCCCGGCCCCGCGGCCAGCGCGTGCGCGACCAGGACGTGCAGGCACTTCACCCGGTGCGGCATGCCGCCGGCCGACACCCCCGCGATCTCGGGCACGTGCCCGAGCGCCTCGCGGTCCGCGAGGTACGCCTCGTGGGCCCGGCGGTGCCCCTCCGCGAGCTCGTCGTCCTCCGCCAGCCGCGCCGTCAGCTCCTTCATCACGCCCGTGGCCTCGACGGCACTGACCGCCGCCACCGCCTGCGGCGACGTCAGGTAGTACGTCGTCGGGAAGGGCGTGCCGTCGTCCAGGCGCGGTGCCGTGCGGACCACCAGGGGGCGGCCGCACACGCAGCGCGCCGCGACGCCGACCACGCCGCGCGGCGGGCGCCCGAGCTGCTCGGTGAGCACCTCGACGTCCTGCGGGCTCACGGGGTCGGTGACGGGCACGGTGGGTGCCGCGGTCTCCGGCTCCGTCAGCGCGGAGGGTCCGGGCACGTCACGGTGCGTGGTGGGGTCGGGTCGTGCGGGCACGTCGGTCCGTTCGGTCGGTGGGGGCGGCACGTCCATTGTCCCCCACCCGCGGGTCAGCCCGCCGGGGCCGCGGGGTCGACGGCGGGGTCGGCCGGGCCGCCCGGCGCGTCGGGCAGGGCGGGGTCACCGCCGGGGGCCTCGCCGTCGACGTCGAGCGCACCGGCGAGCTCGACGGACTCCCACACGGTCGCGTACCAGGGCTGCGTCGAGCCGTCGACCGGCGAGGTCGCGGGGCCGTCGACGGCCGCCGGCGCGTCCGGCACGACGTCGGGGTCGACCACGCGGAACGCCGTCTCCCCCGGCATGACGAAGGACAGCCGCTCACGGGCCTGCGCGATGACGTAGGCGTCGTCGTCCCACCGGCGCAGCTCGGCCTCGAGGTCCTCGTTCTCGGCGAGCGCCGCGTCACGGGCCTGGCGCAGCTGCTCGACCTCGGCGCGGGTCTCGAGGTACGAGCCGAGGGTCGGGTACACCAGCACGAACGCCAGGAGCAGGACGAGCGAGAACACCATGGTCCGGACGGTGAACATCCGCGGCACCGGCAGCCGGGCCGCGGTGGCCGGCGTCCCGCGGGGTGGCGTGCCGCCCCGGCCGGAGGCCGGGCGCGGACCGGGCCGTGCCGTGCCGGAGCGGGGCGGGGACGCCTTGGGCACCGCTCCCGAGCGCGGGGTCGCGGCACGGACACCCCGCGGTGACGTCGCCGTCCCACCGCGCTTGCCGGCCGGCGCGCGGCTCGCCCGGGGGACCGCTCCCGACGGGGTCTCGTCGCGTCCCGTCCGGCGACCGGCGCCGGGCACGGGAGGACG
The DNA here is from genome assembly GCA_023389455.1 of Actinomycetes bacterium. Taxonomy (GTDB): domain Bacteria; phylum Actinomycetota; class Actinomycetes; order Actinomycetales; family Cellulomonadaceae; genus Cellulomonas. The sequence goes on from JAEWEJ010000051.1 coordinate 4,229, forward strand.
ACGAGGGGAGGACATGCGCCGATTCTGCCTCGCCCGCGGCGGATCGGCCGGACGCGGGACCGCCGTGTCCGGCCCTGGGAGCGCCGTCGGCACCCACGACGACGCCCGGCCCACCGTGAGGCGGACCGGGCGTCGTCGTCAGGCGAGGATCAGGCCTGGAAGCGCGGGAAGGCGCTCGCACCGGCGTAGATGCCGGCGTCGTCGAGCTCCTCCTCGATGCGCAGGAGCTGGTTGTACTTGTTGATGCGCTCGCCACGGGCGGGAGCACCGGTCTTGATCTGGCCGGCGTTCGTCGCGACCGACAGGTCGGCGATCGTCGTGTCCTCGGTCTCGCCGGAGCGGTGCGAGGTCATCGTCGTGAAGCCGTTGCGCTGCGCGAGCGAGACCGCGTCCAGCGTCTCGGTCAGCGAGCCGATCTGGTTGAGCTTGACCAGCAGCGAGTTCGCCGCCTTGAGCTTGATGCCCTTGGCCAGGCGCTCCGGGTTGGTGACGAACAGGTCGTCGCCGACGATCTGGACCTTGTCGCCGACGCGCTCCATGAGCGCGACCCAGCCCTCCCAGTCGTCCTCGGCCAGCGGGTCCTCGATGGACACGAGCGGGTAGTCGGCGACGAGCGCCTCGTAGTACTCGATCATCGCGGCGGCCTGCAGCTTCTGACCCTCGAACGCGTACTTGTCGTCGGAGAAGAACTCCGTCGACGCCACGTCGAGCGCGAGCGCCACGTCGCGGCCGGGCACGAAGCCGGCCTTCTCGATCGCGGTGATGATGAGGTCGAGCGCGTCACGGTTGCTCGGCAGGTTCGGCGCGAAGCCGCCCTCGTCGCCGAGACCCGTCGACAGGCCCTTGCTCTTCAGCACGGACTTCAGCGAGTGGTAGACCTCGGTGCCGGTGCGCAGCGCCTCACGGAACGTGGGGGCGCCGATGGGGGCGACCATGAACTCCTGGATGTCGACGTTGGAGTCGGCGTGCGACCCACCGTTGAGGATGTTCATCATCGGCACGGGCAGGACGTGCGCGTTCGGGCCGCCGACGTAGCGGAACAGCGGCAGGTCGGCCGAGTCGGCCGCGGCCTTGGCGACCGCGAGCGAGACGCCGAGGATCGCGTTGGCGCCGAGCTTGCCCTTGTTGGGCGTGCCGTCCAGCTCGATGAGCGCGGCGTCGACGAGCCGCTGCTCCGACGCCTCGAAGCCGATGAGCTCCGGCGCGATCTCGTCGATCACGGCGTTGACGGCGCCCTGGACGCCCTTGCCGCCGTAGCGGGGGTCGTCGCTGTCACGGCGCTCGACGGCCTCGAACGCGCCCGTGGACGCACCCGAGGGGACGGCCGCGCGGGCGATGGTGCCGTCGTCGAGGGCGACCTCGACCTCGACAGTGGGGTTGCCGCGCGAGTCAAGAATCTCGCGGGCGCCGACGGCCTCAATGCTGGCCATGGCTGCTCCTTCGACAGACGGTGGGTTTGCGTCCCCAGCCTAGTGCCGCCGGTCAGCACGTGCCGGGGGACCTTCGGCTGCTGGACACGTGGCGCTGACCAGCGACGATGCGGGAGGTCTCGCGCACCCGTCGACGCGGTGCGAGACGTGCGACGATGCGACGTGACCTCCGGCACGCCGCCCACGCACCCCGTCGGGCACCGCTCCGGGCGGACGAGCGGGCAGACCAGCGAGCCTCCCGCTGCGCCGCCCGCCGCACTCGTGGCACGGTTGCGCGCGGCCGGGTGCGTGTTCGCCGAGGACGAGGCCACGCTGCTGGTCGCCGCCGCAGCGGAGCGCGGGCGCGGAGGCGGGGGTGCGCCGGTCGGTCTGGACCGGGGCTCCGGCGGGGCGTCCGACGGGGCGTCCGGCGGGGCGTCCCGCGTCGGCGGCACGTCCGACGACGACGACGACGCGCTCGCCGGGCTCGTCGCGCGCCGGGTGGCGGGCGAGCCCCTGGAGACCGTGCTCGGCTGGGTGTCGTTCACCGGTCTGCGGCTGCACGTCGGGCCCGGCGTCTTCGTGCCGCGCCGCCGCACCGAGCTGCTGGCCCGCAC
>JAEWEJ010000069.1 GCA_023389455.1 Actinomycetes bacterium
GGCCTGACGCGGCCCGCCGCCGCGCCCCGGGCGGGTGCGCCGCGGCGGGAACGTCACAGGGCGTCGGCCCAGGCCTCCGGGGCCGTCACGACCGGCTCGCCCGTGCGCGCCGCCTCCTCGATCGCCAGGCCCAGCAGGTGGTCCTGGCAGCCGTCGGCCAGCGGGTAGGGCGGCGGGCCGTCGCCGCGCACCCACGCGCCGGTGTCCGCGAGCAGGTGCGCGACCGCGAGGTCGTCGTCGGCGAGCCGCGCACCGGCGAACGGGTTGCGGTACAGCACGCGGCCGTCCATCGAGAGGTGCTGCAGGTCGAAGCCCTCGAGGTTCTGCTCGATGCCGGACTGTCGGCGCTCGATGCGCGAGGTGACGACCGTCCGCCCGTCGACCCAGCGCGTCACGGTGTCGTCGACGATCTCGCCGTGCGAGCCGCGCACGACGACCCGGTTGCTGCGCAGCGGGTTGTACCACTGGTTGTCGGTGAAGTCGTAGAGCACCGAGCGGCCGTCGCCCAGGTCGAGGCTCGCGAGGACCGCGCGGGTCGGCTCCGGCTCGGTCGCGCCGGTCCAGCCGTACCTCCCCACCGGGTCCAGCAGCGGCGCGGTGAGCGTCTGCGCGCGGACCGTGACCGGGCCGCGCCCGGCACCCAGCAGGTGCCGGGCCAGGCCGACCGCGTGGTACAGGTGCGTCGAGGAGACCTGCACGCTCGTCGGCGTGCCGATCGCCCCGGACGCCACCACGGCGCGACGCGCCTGGTGGGCGGGCATCGACGGTGAGTGCTCGGCGACCTGCACCAGCCCGGTCGCACCGACGTCCGCCCACAGGGCGCGCAGCCCGGCGACGTCGGGCGCGGGCGGGGTCTCGGCGAGCACCGGCACGGACGCGTCGACGATCTCGCGGACCGCGTCCGGCGTCACGGGCCAGGGCGTGGCGGTGACGACGAGCTCGGGACGGTCGGGCGCGGGACCGGCGCCCGGCACGGCACCCGTGACCAGCTCCTCGATGGTCCGGACGGTCGGCACGCCCCACTGCGCCTCGACCTGCGCGCCGCGCTCGGCGGTGCGCGTCACCACGCCCACGCACTGGAACCTGTCCGGCACTAGGCGCGCCACGCGCACGAAGAACTCGGCCCGCCACCCGGACCCCACGACCCCGAAGCGGGTCGGCTGCTGCTGCGTCACGCGGACCTCCTCGTCCTCGCGCCCGACCCTAGCCCGGCCCGTCCCGCGCCCCGGGCCGAGGTCGCGCGTTCCGGATGCCGACCGGCCGGGACCGCGTCATCCTCGTGCGGTGACACGCTTCGGGTACACCCTCATGACCGAGCAGTCCGGCCCGCGCGAGCTGGTGCGCTACGCCCAGGACGCCGACCGGCTGGGCTTCGACTTCGCCGTGTCGTCCGACCACTACTTCCCCTGGCTCGACTCCCAGGGCCACGCGCCGTACGCCTGGACCGTGCTCGGCGCGGTCGCCCAGGCCACCGAGCGCCTCGAGCTCATGACGTACGTGACCTGCCCGATCGTCCGGTACCACCCGGCGGTCGTCGCACAGAAGGCGGCGACGCTCGCGGTGCTGTCCGACGGGCGCTTCACCCTGAACGTCGGCGCGGGCGAGAACCTCAACGAGCACGTCGTCGGCCAGCGGTGGCCGGCCGTGGGCGAGCGGCACGACATGCTGGAGGAGGCGCTCGTCATCATCGGTGACCTGCTCGACGGTGAGCGCGTCACGTACGAGGGCGCGCACTTCCGCGTCGACTCCGCCCGGCTGTGGGACCTGCCCGAGCAGCGCGTGCCCATCGGCGTGGCGGTGTCCGGCGCCCAGTCGGTGTCGCGGTTCTCCGCGCTCGCGGACCACCTGGTGGCGGTCGAGCCGGACGCCGACCTCGTGGCCCGCTGGGAGGAGGCCCGCTCCGGCCTCGGGCCGTCGCGCAAGATCGGGCAGATCCCGATCTCGTGGGGGCCGGACCGCGACGAGGCCGTCGCCCGCGCGCACGACGAGTTCCGCTGGTTCGGCGGCGGCTGGAAGGTCAACGCCGACCTGCCGACCACCGAGGCGTTCGAGGCCGCGAGCCAGTTCGTGCGGCCCGAGGACGTCGCGGGGTCCATCCCGTGCGGGCCCGACCTCGACGCGGTCGTCGAGGCCGCGAGCGCCTACTGGGAGGCCGGGTTCACCGACATCGCCCTGGTGCAGGTGGGCGACGCCCTGCAGCAGCAGTTCCTCGACGAGGCCGCCGGCCCGCTGCTCGAGCGGCTGCGTGCCGCAGCACCGGCCCACTGACGCGCCGCGCCGGGTGGCCGCACGTGCCGTCGGGACGCGGGGCACGACCCGGACCGCCACGAACGACCGAGACGACGGAAGGAGCACCGATGGCCGTGACCGCTTTCCAGGACCTGCCCCTGGCCGACCGGGACCGTGAGTGGGACGGCGCCGCCGCGGAGCGGCGCGTGCGCGAGTGGGCCGACGCCCAGGACGAGCCCAACGCGCGGTACCGCGACGCGCACGTCTGGTACGACGCCGAGAAGAAGGACAGCTTCACCGCGTACAAGCTGCTGGTGGCCGACGTCGTGGACGGCCGGCTGGTCGCCGTGCCGCGCGGGGTGTTCGCCGCCGCCGCCGTCATGCAGGGCTCCCGCGGCGGGGTCGACCTGCCGGACAAGGACCGTGACCGGGTACGCAGCCACCTGGCCACGTACTACGCGAAGCTCGACGAGACGCCGCCCTGGGAGGACTGAGCGGGAGCGTCGCGGCCCGTCAGTCCCGGTCGGGGGCCAGCACGCCCAGCTCGTGAGCGCGGCGCAGCGCCGACTCCCGGTCGTGGACGCCGAGCTTGGCGTAGATGCTCAGCACCTGCTTGCGGACGGTGTTGACCGACACCGTGAGCGCGTCGGCGACCTCGCGGGTCGTCGGGTGCTCGTCGAGCAGCGCCAGCACCGTGCGCTCGCGCGGCGTCAGCGGGACCAGCTGCCCCGCGTCCGGCACCACCCGGCCGGTCGTCGCCAGCCGCGCGAGCTCGTCGTCGCTGAACGGCACCCCGGACTCCCGCACCAGGGCGTCGCGCACGGGGACGGGCAGGTGGGCGAAGCCGCGCAGCGAGCCCTGCTCGTCGGCGACGCGACGGGCCGCGCGGTAGGCCCGGACGGCCAGCGCCGGCTGGCGCGACTCGTGCGCGGCCCAGGCCTCCAGCACCAGCAGGTCGATCCGGTCGGCCAGGTTGACGCGCCGGCGGCGCCCGCCCAGCACGGAGGTGCGCAGCGCGGCGTGCGGGTCCCCGGTCAGCAGCTGCCACCGCGCGCGCGGCACGTCGCTCCACAGGCCCGTCGGGTCCTGCCCCACCAGCAGGTCGGCCGCACGGTGGAACTCGCCGAGCGCCAGCAGCAGCTCGGTCCGCAGCCGCAGCACGGTGCGCTGCACGAGGCCCGCCTGGTCGAGCCACAGGTGGTGGGTGCGCTCGACCTGCTCGAGCTCGGCCAGCCCCACCTCCGGGTGGCCGAACAGCACAGCGTGCCGCACGCGGGCGCGCATGACGAAGGGCCACGTCACGTCGGGCGTGCGCACCGCCAGGGTGAGACGGGAGAGCGCGGCCTGCGACCCCGCCCGGTCGAGGCGGTCCGTGGCGACCATCGCCTCCGCGACGTCGCCCGCGCAGTCGCGCAGCCGGAACTCCCACTCCGGGTCCAGCGCCTCGACGTGCCGCACGAGCCAGCGCTCCGCGTCGTGCAGGACGCCGTCCAGCGCGTGCACCAGGGCGACGTGCCCGGCGGCCGCTGCCCGCACGTCGGGGGCGCGGTGGGGGTCCGCGAGCTCGTAGGCGCGCATCGGCAGCTCGAGCGCCGCGCCCAGGTCGCCGTCCAGCAGCGCCGTGCGCCCGCCCTGCACCAGGAACCACCAGTACGACCGGCTGGCGGTGCCGCCGGCGACGCCCGCGCGTGCGGCCGTGACCTCGGTGTCCCGCACGACCGCCATCGACCGCCGGAGGTCGCCGCGGGAGCGCGCCGCGACCAGCGCGGCGGCGGCCCCCGTCCAGCGGCCGGCCGGGGTGCGGCTGCGCCAGGAGCCGTCCAGCGCGAGCGTGCCGAGCTCGGTCATCAGGCGCAGCACCAGCGCGCGGGGGTCGTCCCGCTCCTCGCTGCCGCGCCGGGCGACGGCCCGCGCCAGGGTGAGGACGGTCGAGGTCGCGGTGACGCTCTCGGGGAGCGAGCCGTACACGGCGTCGACCGCGGCACCGCCCGTGGTCACGAGGTAGGTGCCGAACTCGATCCAGCAGGTCTCGAGCAGCGTCCAGTCACGGGCGCGGGCGGCGTGCGCGACGGCCTGGCGCGGGTGCGGCGGGTGGGCCTCGAGCGCCGCCCGCGCGAGGGCGCGGTGCACCTCCACCGACAGGCCGGGGTTGCGCCGCTGCAGCTCGAGGTCGAGGACCTCGCGCAGCAGCCCCGGCATGTGCCACCGGCTGGGGCCGTCGTCGACGCGCCGCCGTTCGAGGATGCCGACGGTCTCGAGCCGCAGCAGCACGTCGAGCTCGTCGGCGTCCGCGCGGTCCTGCCCCGCGGTGTCGAGCACCAGTCGCACGGTCGCGGGTGTGGGGTCGCCCGCGGCGGCGACGAGCATGGCCGCCACCAGCAGCGACGGGTCGCCGACGCCGGGCAGCATCACGTCCCGCGCGTAGGCGAAGGCGGCGGACGTGGCCGGCCGGGCGTCCTGCGGCCCGGTGTCGTCCAGGACCTTGCGGGCGAGCAGCGGCCACCCGCCGACGAGGTCGACGACCTGGCGCAGCCGCGCCTCGTCCACCTGGAACCCCCACGTGGCGGCGGCCGCCCGCAGCTCGTCCGGGGTGAACGCCAGGTCGCGTGCGGTGAGCGTCACCACCGTCACGGGGCGCTCGACGGCGTCGAGCACGGGGTGCCGCGCGGTGCCGGCGACCAGCGGGTGGCGCGCGCCGGTGACCAGCAGCAACCGCAGGGCGCTCGACGCGGTCAGCAGGTCCGCGAGCGCCCGCACGTCCTGCGGCTCGTCCAGCAGGTCGGCGTCGTCGACGACGAGCACGACGGGCGTCCCGACGGCGTCCACCGCCGCCGCGAGGGCCACCGGGTCCGCGTCGTCGGGGACGGCGGCGCCGGTGGCGCGCAGTCCTGCGGCCAGCGCGTCGCGCGCACCCGCCCAGGCGCCCCGGCCGGTGCCCGTG
>JAEWEJ010000167.1 GCA_023389455.1 Actinomycetes bacterium
GCACGAGGTCGTGCGACCGGACCGCGGCGGCGTCGGGCGTCGGGGCGTCCGGTGCGAGGACCGTGACCGACCCGCCGTGCGCGGCGGTGGCCCGGCGGACCTCGTCGACGACGGTCTCGCCGACCGGGCCGGCGTCCGGGCCGACGGCCACGAGCACGCGCCGGGAGCCGACCGGGGCGAACGCCGCCTCGGGCAGCCACGCGGGGTGGACGGTCGCGGTGTCGAGGGCGTTGTCGGTGGCGCTCACCAGTCGTGCACCGTCCCGTCCTTGAGCCGGTTGAACGGCAGGTACGCCGCCTGGTACGGGTGCCGGGAGGCCGCGTCGTCGTCGTAGGTGACGCCCAGGCCGGGCTGGTCGCCGGGGTGCAGGTAGCCGTCGGCGAACGTGAACGACGTGCGGAACACCTCGTCGGTCGTCGCGGAGTGCTTCATGTACTCCTGGATGCCGAAGTTGTGGATGGCGAGGTCCAGGTGCAGCGCGGCGGCCATGCCGACCGGTGAGATGTCGGTGGGCCCGTGGATGCCGGACTTGATCTGGTACTGCGCCGCGAAGTCGAGGATGCGGCGCAGCGCCGTGATGCCACCGGTGTGCGTCACGGCCGAGCGCACGTAGTCGATGAGCTGCTCGCGGATCAGCGTCTGGTAGTCCCACACGGTGTTGAAGACCTCGCCGATCGCGAGCGGCGTCACGGTGTGCTGCCGGACCAGCCGAAGGGCGTCCTGGTTCTCCGCCGGCGTGCAGTCCTCCAGCCAGAACAGGTCGTACGGCTCGAGGTCCTTGCCCAGGCGTGCGGCCTGGATGGGCGTCATGCGGTGGTGACCGTCGTGCAGCAGGGGCAGCTCGGGGCCGAACTCGTTGCGGACGGCCTCGAACACCTGCGGGATGTGGCGCAGGTAGGCCCGGGTGTCCCAGTCCTCCTCGGCCGGCAGGGGCGCGCGCTGGGCGGGCTCGTAGTCGTAGCGCCCCGACGACGACGGCTGCGCGGCCACCCCGTAGACGGCGTCGATGCCGGGCACCGACGTCTGCACCCGGATCGACCGGAAGCCCTCGTCGAGGTGCTGGCGGATCGAGTCGAACAGCTCGGGCAGGTCGCGGCCCGAGGCGTGGCCGTACGCCATGATCCCGGTGCGCGAGGCGCCGCCGAGCAGCTGGTACAGCGGCATGCCGGCCAGCTTGGCCTTGATGTCCCACAGCGCGACGTCGACGGCGGCGATCGCGGCCATGGTCACCGGCCCGCGGCGCCAGTACGCGCTGCGGTAGAGGAACTGCCAGGTGTCCTCGATGTTGTGCGCGTCCCTGCCGATGAGGAGGGGGACGACGTGGTCGGTGAGGTAGCTGGCGACGGCGAGCTCGCGGCCGTTGAGCGTGGCGTCCCCGAGCCCCTCGACGCCGTCCTCCGTCAGGAGGCGTAACGTTACAAAATTGCGGCCGGGGCTGGACACCAGCACCTCGGCCGAGCGGATCGCAGTGCCGGACATCGTGGGAGGCTCCTTCCGCCGCCCCGCGTCGTCGCGAGGGGGCACTGGTGAGAGTAGGCAGAGACACGCTAGGCTGGCAATCGTTTGCCAGCAAGGAAGGTCCGGCGCACCGGCGCGCGGGGCCGCGACGAGCCCGACCGGGAGGGTGCATGGCCGTCAGGCGGCAGCCCACGCTGCGCGACGTCGCAGCGGCTGCGGGGGTCGCGGTGTCCACCGCGTCGCGGGCCCTCACCAGACCGGGCCGGGTCAACGCCGACACGGCCGAGCGCGTCGTCGCGGTCGCCAAGGAGCTCGGCTACATCCCCAGCGCCTCGGCGCGGGCGCTGCTGTCGGGCCGCACGGCGACCGTCGCGCTCGTCCTGCCCGACGTCACCAACCCGTTCTTCTTCGGGCTGGTGCGGGGCACGGGCGCCCGGCTGCGCGAGTCCGGGTACGTCCAGGTGCTCGCGGACACCGAGGAGTCCGCCGAGGTCGAGGCGGACACGCTGCGCAAGCTGCGCGGCCAGGTCGACGGCGCCGTCCTCGCCGCCTCACGTCTGTCCGACGAGCAGATCGCCGCCGCGGCCGCCGACCTCGCGCTCGTCGTGGTCAACCGCACGATCCCGGCCACGCCCGGCGTGCTCCTCGACACCGCGGGCGGCATGGTCCAGGCGCTCGAGCACCTCGCCTCGCTGGGGCACCGGCGGGTGGCCTACGCCTCCGGCCCGGTGACCTCGTGGTCCGACGGCCGCCGCCGCGAGGCGCTCGAGCCGGCCGCCGCCCGCCTCGGCGTCGAGCTGGTCGTGGTCGGCCCCTACGCCCCGGTGCGCCAGGCCGGAGCGGCCGCCGCCGACGCGGCCCTGGACGCCGGCGCGACCGCGGTCGTCGCGTTCAACGACCTGCTGGCGTTCGGCGTCCTCGAGCGGCTGGACGCCCGCGGCGTCCCCGTGCCCGGGCGCATGAGCGTCATCGGCTGCGACGACATCTTCGGGGCCGACCTCGTGCGCCCGGCGCTGACCACGGTCGAGTCGCCGGTCGAGCAGGCGGGCCGCATGGCCGCCGACCTGCTGCTGGCCAGGCTCGAGGGCGGACGGTCCGCCGACGAGGACCCGGACGCCGATCCCGCGTCGCCGCCCGACCACGACGAGCCGGTCGAGCCCGTCCGCGACACGGCCGAGCCCGTCCTGCTGCCCACGCACCTGGTCGTCCGGTCCTCGACCGGCGCCGTGGGCTGACGCGGTCAGGCGCCGCCCGCGAGGGTCGCCAGCACCCCCTCGGCGTACCGGTCGAGCTTCGCCGCGCCGATCCCGCTGATCTCGCCCAGCTCGGCGCGCGAGGTCGGCCGCCGGGTGGCGATCTCCCGCAGCGTCGCGTCGTGGAAGACGACGTACGCGGGCACGCCCTGCTCCTTGGCGGCGCCCGCGCGCCAGGCGCGCAGGGCCTCGAACAGGCCCGCGTCCTGCGTGCTCAGGTCCGCCGCCGCCGCGGGCGTGCGACTGCCCCGGCGCTCCCGCGCCGCCCGACCCGTGCGCTCCGGCTCGCGGCGCAGCCGCACCTCGCGCTCGCCGCGCAGCACCTCGGCCGACGCGGGCAGCAGCCGGATCGTGCCGTACCCCTCGGTGTCGACGGCCAGCAGCTCGGCGGCCAGCAGCTGGCGGACCACGCCGCGCCACTCGCCGTCGGACAGGTCCTGGCCGATGCCGAACGTCGAGAGCTGGTCGTGCCCGAGCTGCTGCACGCGCGGCGTGGCCTTGCCCCGCAGGATGTCGACCAGGTGGCCGACGCCGTACCGCTGGCCCCGCTGGTCGAGCCGGACCACGGTCGACAGGAGCTTCTGCGCCGGCACGGTGCCGTCCCACGACTGCGGCGGCTCGAGGCAGGTGTCGCAGTTGCCGCACGGCCCGTCGGACTCCTGGCCGAAGTACGCCAGCAGCTGGACGCGGCGGCAGTCCACCGTCTCGCACAGCGCGAGCATCGCGTCGAGGTGCTGCGTGAGGCGCCGCTTGTGCGCCGCGTCGCCCTCGGACGTGTCGATCATGCGGCGCTGCTGGACCACGTCGGCCAGCCCGTACGCGAGCCACGCCGTCGACGGCAGCCCGTCACGCCCGGCGCGTCCCGTCTCCTGGTAGTAGCCCTCGACCGACTTGGGCAGGTCCAGGTGCGCGACGAACCGGACGTCGGGCTTGTCGATGCCCATGCCGAACGCGATGGTCGCGACCATCACCACACCGTCCTCGCGCAGGAACCGGGACTGGTTGGCCGCCCGCACCCGCCGGTCCAGCCCTGCGTGGTACGGCAGCGCGTCGACGCCCTCCTTGCGCAGCGCCTCCGCCGTCTGCTCGACCGACGCGCGCGACAGGCAGTAGACGATGCCGGCGTCGCCCGCGTGCTCGGTGCGCAGCAGGTGCAGCAGCTGGGCGCGCGGGTTGTCCTTGGGCACGATCCGGTAGCGGATGTTCGGGCGGTCGAAGCTGGCGACGAACTGCGCCGCGTCGGTCAGCTGCAGCCGCTCGCAGATCTCGCGGTGCGTCGCGTGCGTGGCCGTCGCGGTGAGCGCGATGCGCGGCACGTCCGGCCACCGCTCGTGCAGCAGCGACAGCGCCAGGTAGTCCGGGCGGAAGTCGTGCCCCCACTGGGACACGCAGTGCGCCTCGTCGATCGCGAACAGCGCGACGTGGCCGCGGTCCAGCAGGTCGAGGGTGTCCGGCACGCGCAGCCGCTCGGGCGCGAGGTACAGCAGGTCCAGCTCACCCGCGAGGAACGCCTCCTCGACGGCCCGGCGCTGGTCGCGCTCCTGCGTGGAGTTGAGGAACCCGGCGCGCACGCCCAGGGCGGACAGTGCGTCGACCTGGTCCTGCATGAGCGCGATCAGCGGGGAGACGACGACCCCGGTGCCCTCGCGCACCAGCGCGGGCACCTGGTAGCACAGCGACTTGCCGCCACCGGTGGGCATGAGCACCACCGCGTCACCGCCGGCGACCACCGTGTCGACGATCGCGGCCTGGTCGCCGCGGAACGCCTCGTAGCCCCAGACCCGGTGCAGCACCTCGGCCGGCGTGCCGTGCGACGGGGCCGGGCGCCCGGCGGC
>JAEWEJ010000258.1 GCA_023389455.1 Actinomycetes bacterium
CCGAGCTGGTCGCCGAGTACTTCCCGGACGTCCCCGTCGCCCGCCCGATCGAGGGACGCGAGACGCTCCTGTCCATCGACAAGGCCCGTCGCCTGCTGGGGTACGACCCGCAGCACACGTGGCGCGAGGAGGTCTGACCTCGAGCCGGACGACGCCCGGGGCCGCGAACCGGCCCGGAGTGGAGGGTTCACCACCTCCGACGATGGCGGCAGAGCGTGAGCTCCGGGGCCCTCGATGGGCAGGCTCCTCCACGTCAGGAGGTCCAGCGCGCGCTCGACGCCGACGGGATCGCGGCCGTCGTGGAACGCTTCGACCGCCTGATCGGACTCCGGCCGGATGACGCCGGAGGAACGGAGTGCCCGTTCCTGCCGAAGTGCTTCCCGGGCGCTCTAGGCTCCGAGGCGTGCTCATCTGGATCAACGGTGCATTCGGGGCGGGCAAGACCCAGACCGCGTTCGAGCTGCGGCGTCGACTGGTCGGCGCGCACGTCGCCGACCCCGAGCTCCTCGGCTTCGCCATGCACCGGACGCTCCCGCCCGCAGCGCGCGACGACTTCCAGGACCTCGCCGCGTGGCGTTCGGCCGTCGTCGACGTCCTTCAGCGGGCCGAGGCAGCCCATGGCGGCCCGGTGCTCGTGCCCATGACGATCGTGCGTGACGACTACTTCGACGAGATCGTCGGTGGGCTGCGCTCCCGCGGCGTGGACGTGCGCCACTACGCCCTGATCGCCAGCCCGGAGACGCTGCGCAAGCGGCTGAGCACCCGCATCGCGTTCGTGCGCTCCGGTCTGCGCCGCGAGACCTGGGCGGTGCAGCAGATCCCGCGCTGCGTCGCCGCCCTTGCCCGCGAGCGCTACGCCACGCACGTCGAGACCGACCAGCGGACGACCGACGAGGTCGTCGAGTGGATCGCCGACGACGCCGGCCTCACGCTGAACGCGCCGCGGCTGGCGCCGTGGAGGTACCAGCTTCGGCGCCTCGAGGTCGGCATCGGCCACATCCGGTAGGCGCGCCCGAGGGCTCGACGTGCCGGTCGCGCGCGTCGCCCCGACCAGGCAGAGCAGAGCGTTGCAGCCGGCGATGGGACGATCGCGCCATGGACCTCGAGGAGCAGCGCGACGTCGTCGCCCAGGAGCTGGACGGCGGCAACGTCACCACCGTGGTTCGTGTCGGTGACACCGTCCGGCGGACGGCCGGCCCGTGGACGCCGGCCGTGCACGCACTGCTCGCGTGGGTACGGGAGCGTGGCGTCACGTGCGTGCCGGCGCCGCTCGGCCTCGACGACGACGGTCGGGAGGTCCTGGGCTGGATGCCCGGCGAGGTCGTCGGGTGGCCCGTGCCGGACTGGCTGTGGACAGCGCGGACCCGGGCGCAGACCGGAGCGATGCTGCGCGCCGTCCACGACGCGACCGTCGGGTTCGACCTCGACGACCGCGTCTGGCACTCCCCGACGCACCATCCCGTCGAGGTGGTGTGCCTCAACGACGTCGCGCCCTACAACATGGTCTTCGACGGGACGGAGCTGGTCGGGCTCATCGATGTCGACATGGCCTCGCCGGGCCCCCGGGCGTGGGACCTCGCGTACCTCGCGTACCGGCTGTGCGGGTGGTGCGAGGACATGCGGGCACCGGACGACGTCACCCCGCTGGACCGCCTCGCGCACCTGCTGTCGAGCTACGGGCAGGACGCTGCTCCTGCGATCGAGGACGTCCTGACGACCATGGTCACCCGGCTGCACGACCTGGCGGACTGGACCGACGAGCACGCACGCGTCGCCGACCGGCCCGACCTGCACGACCACGCCGCGATGTACCGGCGGGACGCGGCGCGAGTGCTGGAGCAGTAGGCCGAGCCGGGACGGGTCGCCGAACCGTCGGCCCCCGAGCCCGGAGACCCCTTCTCAGGACATCACGTCGGGCCCCGGACGTGAGGCGTCGAGCCTGCACCGCGACTCCCCGACGGGTCGTCGGGCGGTCACCAGCAGCCCTCGAGCTCGTCGACGCTGTCGGGCTCGCAATGTCACGGGTCGTGCCCCCTGCGCGGTTGCGCCGGACGTTCGCGACGCCACCGCCGAGCTTTGTTCACGACGTACGTGCGAGGCCGCCGTCCATACCTACCGGTCGGTATGGACAAACGGGTAGGTTGGAACCAGACATCGGCGTCGGCAGGAGGTCACGCATGGAGATCGTCGGGGCGGTCCTCGAACGGTCGGGCAGCCCGGCCCCCTTCGCCGAGTCGCGACCGTTCACGGTCTCGCGGCTCGAGCTCGACGACCCCGGCCCGGGCGAGGTGCTCGTGCGCATCGAGGCCGCGGGCGTGTGCCACTCCGACCTGTCCGTCGTCGACGGCAACCGCGTCCGTCCCACGCCGATGCTGCTCGGGCACGAGGCCGCAGGGATCGTCACCGCGCTCGGCACCGGTGTGACGGACCTGTCCCCGGGCGACCGCGTCGTGCTCACCTTCCTGCCCCGGTGCGGCGACTGCCCCGGCTGCGCCGCCGACGGACGGCTCCCCTGCGTGCCCGGCAGCGCAGCGAACGCCGCCGGGACCCTCGTCGGCGGCGGCACCCGGCTGCACCGCGACGGCGCACCCGTGCACCACCACCTCGGCGTCTCGGGGTTCGCGTCGCACGCGGTGGTCAGCCGCACCTCGCTCGTGCGCGTCGACCCCGATGTCCCCCCGCAGGTCGCGGCGCTGCTCGGCTGCGCGGTGCTCACCGGCGGCGGCGCGGTCGTCAACGCCGGCCGGCCGCGGCCCGGCGAGCCCGTGGTCGTGGTCGGGCTCGGCGGCGTGGGGATGGCCGCGCTGCTCGTCGCCGTCGCGCTCGGGCACGACGTGACCGGCGTCGACACGGTGCCGGACAAGCTCGCCACGGCGCGGGACCTCGGGGCGAGCATCGCGTGCACGCCCGCCGAGCTCGTCGAGCGCGGGTTGCGCGCCCCCGTCGTCGTCGAGGCCGCCGGCTCCGCGCGCGCACTCGAGACCGCGTTCGCGGCGACGGCGCCCGGCGGGACGACCGTCACCGTCGGACTCCCCTCCCCCGCCGCGCGGGCCGCGCTGTCCCCCCTGACGCTGACCGCGGAGGCGCGCACGGTCGTCGGCTCCTACCTCGGCTCCGCGGTGCCCGAGCGCGACGTGCCCCGGTACGTCGACCTGTGGCGCTCCGGTCGGCTGCCCCTCGAACGGCTCGTGTCCTCGCACATCACGCTCGACGACCTCGACTCCGCCATGGACCGCCTCGCGGCCGGTGGCGAGCTCCGCCAGCTCCTGACCTTCGACGAAGGGACCACCCCGTGACGACAGCCCGCACCGCCCTCGTAACCGGCGCCGCCCGCGGCATCGGCGCCGCGACCGCCCGCCGGCTCGCCGCCGACGGCCACCAGGTCGCCGTGCTCGACCTGCGCGAGGCCGACGCCGAGGCGACCGCCACCGCGATCCGCGAGGCGGGTGGCACCGCGCTGGCCGTGGGCGCCGACGTGGCGGACGAGGACGCGGTCACGGCCGCGGTCGCGCGGGTCGCGGACGAGCTCGGGCCGCCGACCGTGCTGGTCAACAACGCGGGGATCCTGCGCGACAACCTGCTGTTCAAGATGTCGGTCGACGACTGGGACGCCGTCCTGTCGGTCCACCTGCGCGGCGCGTTCCTCGTGAGCCGGGCGGTCCAGCAGCACCAGGTCGCCGCCCGCTGGGGGCGCGTGGTCAACCTGTCGAGCACGTCGGCGCTCGGCAACCGCGGCCAGGCCAACTACGCCGCCGCCAAGGCCGGCATGCAGGGCTTCACCAAGACGCTCGCGATCGAGCTCGGGCCGTTCGGCGTCACCGTGAACGCCGTCGCGCCCGGCTTCATCGAGACCGACATGATGCGCGCCGTCGCCGAACGGACCGGAATGGCGTACGACGACCTGCTGGCCGCCGCGGCCAAGGAGGTCCCGGTGGGCCGGGTCGGCCAACCCGACGACGTCGCCGCAGCCGTCTCGTTCTTCTGCTCCGAGGACGCGTCCTACGTGTCCGGCCAGGTGCTCTACGTCGCCGGAGGGCCGCGCGCATGACCGCCATCACCGTGAGCTCGCCCGCGGACCTCGGCGCGGCCGTCGGGCGGTCCGCCACCGGGGAGTGGCGGGTCGTCGACCAGGACCGCATCGACCTGTTCGCCGACGCGACCGACGACCACCAGTGGATCCACGTCGACCCCGCACGCGCCGCCGCCGAGTCGCCGTTCGGCGGGCCCGTCGCGCACGGCTTCCTCACGCTCGCGCTGGTCCCCGCGCTCACCGCCGGGCTGCTCGACGTGGGCGGGACCGCGATGGTCGTCAACTACGGGCTCGACCGCGTGCGGTTCCTCCAGCCCGTGCTCGCGGGGTCGCGCGTGCGGGCGACGACGGTGGTCGACGGCGCCGAGCCGACCCCGCAGGGCGTGCGCGTGTCGTCGACCGTGACCGTCGAGATCGAGGGTGCGCCGCGCCCGGCGCTCGTCGCCCGGACCATCGCGTTGTTCGTGCCGGCCTGACCGGCGGTGCCGCCGCCCGGGTCGTCAGGCGAGCCGGGCCCGGGCTCAGCCCACCCGCTCCAGCACCATCGCCATCCCCTGGCCCCCGCCGACGCACATCGTCTCGAGCCCCAGCGTCCCGTCGCGCTCCTGCAAGCCGTGCAGCAGCGTGCTCGTGATCCGGGCGCCGGTCATGCCGAACGGGTGACCGACCGCGATGGCGCCGCCGTGCACGTTGAGCCGGTCGAGGTCGACACCGAGCTCGCGCGCGGACGGCAGGACCTGCGCGGCGAACGCCTCGTTGAGCTCGACCAGGTCGATGTCGCCGATCGACAGGCCCGCGAGCGCGAGCGCCCGTCGGCTGGCCTCGACCGGCCCGAGACCCATGAGCTCGGGTGACAGCGCGCTCACGCCCGTCGAGACGATGCGCGCGAGCGGCGTCAGGCCGAGCTCGTCGACGACGCGGTCGCTGACCACGACGAGGGCCGCGGCGCCGTCGTTGAGCGGGCAGCAGTTGCCGGCGGTGACGGTGCCGTCGGGCCGGAACACGGGGTCCAGGGCGGCCAGGGCCTCGACCGTGACCCCCGCGCGAGGACCGTCGTCGCGCGACACGACCGTGCCGTCGGCGAGCGTGACCGGCGTGATGTCCCGCTCCCAGAAGCCGCTCGCGAGCGCGGCCTCCGCCCGGTTCTGGCTCGCCGCGGCGTACTCGTCCTGGTCGCGGCGGGTCGTGCCCGTGCGCTGCGCCACGTTCTCGGCGGTCTGGCCCATCGCGGCGTAGACGTCGGGCAGCTCGCCGTCCTCGCGCGGGTCGCGCCACGTGCTGCCGCCCTTCGCGGACCGGGCCGTGCGCTCGACGGCCTCCGCGAAGACCGGGTTGGTCAGGTCCTCGCCGGGGATGAAGTCGCTCGACCCGCGCGCCAGAGAGCTGACCGACTCGACGCCGGCCGAGACGAACACGTCGCCCTCGCCGGCCTTGATCGCGTGGAACGCCATGCGCGTGGTCTGCAGGCTCGACGAGCAGTACCGGTTCACGGTCGTGCCGGGCACGGTGTCCAGCCCGAGCAGCACGGCGACGACTCGCGCCATGTTCATCCCCTGCTCGCCGCCGGGCAGCCCGCAGCCGAGCAGCAGGTCGTCGACGCGCGTCGGGTCGAGCGCCGGCACCTGGTCGAGCGCGGCGCGGACCATCGCGGCGGCGAGGTCGTCGGGTCGCATCGAGCGCAGCGAGCCCTTGAACGCGCGGCCGATGGGTGAGCGGGCGGTGGCGACGACGTAGGCCTCGGGCATGGCGGGCGGTCCTCTCGTGGACGACGACGGGTCGGACGGACGTGCCGGTCGGGCGGAGGTGCGGTCGGACGGTCGCGCGGCGAGGCGCGCCCTGGCGTGCCGGTCAGACGAACGCGCTGACCCCGGTGATCGCACGCCCCACGATGAGGTTGTTCATGTCGCGCGTGCCCTCGAACGAGTAGACGGCCTCCGCGTCGGCGAAGAACTTGGCGACCCCGTGGTCGAGCACGATGCCGTTGCCGCCGAGCAGCTCGCGGCACCACGCGACCGTCTCGCGCATGCGGGTCGTCGCGTAGCCCTTGGCGAGCGCCGCGTGCTCGTCGCCCTGGCGGCCCTGGTCCTGCATCCGCGACACCTGCAGGCACAGCGCGATGCTCGCGGTGATGTTCCCCAGGCACTGCGCGAGGCGGTCCTGCACGAGCTGGAACGACGCGAGCGGGCGGCCGAACTGCTGACGCTCCCCCGCGTACCGCACCGCCGCCTCGTACGCGCCGACCTGCACGCCCACGGCCTGCCAGGCGACCTCGGCGCGCGTGAGCCGCAGCACGAGCGCGACCTCGCGGAACGAGTGGATGTTCGGCAGCCGGTCGGCCTCGTCGACGCGGACGCCGTCGAGCGTGATGTCGGCGTTCTGCACGATCCGCAGGGCCTGCTTGCGCTCGATCTTCGTGGTCGTGAACCCGGGGGTCCCGCGGCGCACGAGGAAGCCCTTGACCTGGTGGTCGGCGACGTCGCGCGCCCAGATGACGACGACGTCGGCGAACGTCGCGTTGCCGATCCACCGCTTCGCGCCGTTCAGCACCCAGGTGTCGCCGTGGCGCTCGGCGGTCGTGCGCAGGCCCTTCGAGGAGTCGGAGCCGGACAGCGGCTCGGTCAGGCCGAACGCGCCGATGAGCTCGCCACGGCCCATGGGCGGCAGCCAGTGCGCGCGCTGCTCGGGCGAGCCGCCGATGGCGATCGAGCTCATCGCCAGGCCGCTCTGCACGCCGACGAACGTCGCCGTCGACGGGTCGACCCGCCCGAGCTCGAGCGCCGCCCAGCCGCGCCACACGGCGCTGTTCTCGAACCGCTGCGTCTCGGGCCAGCTCGCGCCGAACATCCCGAGGTCGGCGAGCCCGGGGATGATCTGCGTCGGGAACTCGGCGCGGTCCCAGTAGTCGGCGGCGATGGGCCGGACCTCGCGCTCCATGAAGTCGCGCAGGCGCAGCGACGCCTCGAGCTCGACGGGCGTGAGCTCGTCCTGGAAGCCGTAGAAGTCGGCGGCGAGGCGGTTGGTGCCAGGCACGAGGTACGTGTCGGCGTCGGTCGCGGCGGCGGCCGCACGGTCGACGGCGTGGTCCGTGGCAGCGCGGTCCGTGGCGGCGTGGTCCGTCGTGGCGGTGTCGGTCATCTCGGCCCTCGATCGTCGTCGATCGGCGCGCTGCGCCCCGGTGCGCGCGCGTCCCGCTGCCAGCGTTGCATCATTCTCAGGAATGTTGCAACCCCCCGCCGGGCCGGGGCTAGAGTGCGGCGCATGACGGCCCCCACCCACCGGAGCTCGCTCGCGCGGGTCGGCACCGCGGTCGCGCCGTCCCGACTGTCCCAGCGCCTCGAGGACGGCACGCACGAGGACGCCGTCCGGGCGTTCCGCATCGCACGCGAGACGTTCATCGCCGGCGAGCGCATCGACATGGGCGGGCTCGCGACCCGCTTGGGCGTCGACCGCACCTCGCTGTTCCGCTGGGTCGGCAACCGCGACGCGCTGCTGTCCGAGGTGCTCTGGTCGCTCGCCGTCCCGACGCTCGAGCAGGCCGACGCCGCGACCCTCGGGCGTTCCGGCAGCGACCGGGTCGTCGCGATCCTCACCTCGTTCGCGCACGACCTCATCACCGCCGACTACTTCCGGTCGTTCTTGAGCCGGGAGCCCGCGCGGGCCCTGCGGCTGCTCACGACCAACGACAGCCAGATCCAGCGCCGGTACGTCGCCGTCGTCGAGCAGCTGGTCCGCCAGGAGCTCGGTGACCGACCGTTCGGGCGCGACATCGCCCCGGGCGACCTCGCCTACCTGCTCGTGCGGGTCTCGGAGTCCTTCACGTACGCCGACCTCATCACCGGCGACGCACCGAGCGCCGAACGCGCCCGCGCCGCCTTCGACCTCGTCCTGCGGCCCGAGGAGCCCCGATGACCTACGGCCACCACGCACCGTTCCCGACGCGCTGGAACGACAACGACCAGTACGGGCACGTCAACAACACCGTCTACTACGAGGCGATGGACACGACCGTCAACGTCTGGATGATCGGGCACGGGCTCGACCCCCTGGCCGGCGACCGGATCGCGTTCTGCGTCTCGTCGTCGTGCGAGTTCAAGGCACCCGCCTCGTTCCCCGACCCACTCACCGTCGGCCTGCGCGCGGGCCGCGTGGGCACCTCAAGCATCACGTGGGAGCTCGGCATCCTGCGCGCCGACGATCCGGAGCCGATCGCGACCGGGCGCTTCGTGCACGTGTTCGTCGACCGCGAGTCGCGCCGGCCGGCGCCGATCCCCGAGGGGATCCGGGTGGCTGTCGAACGCGACCTCGTGGTCTCGACCGGACCGGCACCCTCGCCGGGGTGACGCGCCATAGGCACAACCATTGCAGCGTTGCTACAGTTGTGCGCATGGTTGCGGGACAGGGCGCTGCGATGAGCGTTGCTGAGGCCGCACGCGCCGCCGGACTCAGTCGGGCGCGAGTGAGCGCGCTCATCCGCCAAGGTCGCGTGCCCGCGCGCAGGATCGGCAACCAGCACGTGATCACGGACCCGAACGCCCTGCTGTCGATGCCCAGGAGAGCGGGGCGACCGATGTCGCCGCGCATGGCCTGGGGACTTCTGCTGCTCGCCGACGACGACCGGCCGGACTGGCTCGCTCCCGGCGACGTCTACCGTCTGCGCGCGCACCTCGAGCGGCTCGCCGCGGACCCCGAGCCCGAGGTGAGGCTGCAGGCCCTGGTCCGGAACCGGGCCGAACGCCGGCCCTTCAGGGCCCAGCAGCCGGACGCGCTGCTCGACGACGCGGACCTCGTCCCGTCGGGCCTGAGCGACCCCCGCGCCGGGATGTCCGGCGGGGTGGACGTGGAGGTCTACGTCCACCAGGACGACCTGAGCGGGGTCGTGCGGCGCCATCTCCTGGTCGCAGCGGCCGACGGGCGAGCGAACGCCTGGATCCACTCGAGTCCGTTCGTCCCCGCTGCGCCTCCTCGACTCCTGGTGGCGGCCGACCTCGCCGAGCACGGTGGCCCTCGGGAACGAGCGAGGGCGAGAGAGATCATCCGCACGGTCGTGGACCCCGCGTGAGCGTGCAGCTGCCACCCATGCGTGCGCCCCAGCGGGACGCGTGGTGGACGTTGATGGACCTGCACGAGCTCATGCCCACGGGCTGGGCGCTCGTCGGGGGGCAGATGGTTCACCTGCTCTGCGCGGAGCGCGGCGTCTCGCCGGAACGGGCCACCGACGACGTGGATGCCGCGATCGACGTCCGGGCCCGTCCTCGCGCGCTGCGTGAGTTCACGGCCTCGCTCCAGAAGCTGGGCCTGCAGCCGGAGGGCACGACCTGGCGCGGCCAGCAGCACCGGTGGCGCAAGGACGAGGTCGTGGTGGACGTGCTGATCCCCCGGTGGCTCGCACCGCAGAGCCCCGCGCGCCGCACGGTGACGGGCGCGACCACGATCGAGTCGCCGGGACTGCAGCAGGCGGTCGATCGTGCAGCGGACGTCGGCGTCACCGTCATGGGACGTGACGGGATGATGCGCCGGCCTGACCTTCTCGGTGCCCTCGTCGCCAAGGCGTCCGCACTGGAGATCGCCATCGACGACGGGCACCGGCGGCACCTGCACGACTTCGTGACGCTCTCGACGCTGATCCGTCCCGACGACGACATGGCCGCCGCCACGAAGCTGGACCGTCGACGGATCGCGAACATGCTCGGGCGCCTCGTGGACGACATGTCGTGGCGGACCATCGAGGGCGGTGCCGACGGGCTCGAACGGCTCCGCCTCGCACTGGACGGTGCGCCTCCCACACCGCCGCAGCCTCGCCCGTCCCGCACCGGGAGAGGTTGGTAGTCACGACGGTCATGCCCGGCCCCTCCGATGCCGCCTCCATGGGCGTTCCGACGGCATGGCACAGCAGGCACCAGAGATACCGACCGTCCGGTATGCTGCGCTGGCGGGCATCGTCGCCCGCCTGAGCCGCGGAGGTGGTCACCGTGCCCCAGCCCGTCCCGGACGTGCCGACCACCGCCGTCGCGCCCATCCCTCGGGCACTCCCCGGCCTCGACGTCACCCGCCTCGACACCTGGCTCCGCCGCACCCACCCCGACCTCGCGACCGACGAGCCGCTGCGCGCCGCTCTCTTCGCCGGCGGCCGCAGCAACCTCACGTACCGGGTCGACGGCGCGCGCGTCCCGCTCGTGCTGCGCCGGCCGCCGCTGGGCCACGTGCAGGAGACGGCGCACGACATGGCCCGCGAGCACCGCGTGATCCGCGCGCTCGGCAGCACCCGCGTCCCCGTGCCCGCGACCGTGGACCTCGTCGACGACGTCGACGGCAGCGCCGGGACCGGGACAGCGTTCTTCATCATGGAGCGGGTCGAGGGCGAGGCGCTGCGCGACCCCGCGCAGAACGCCCCCTGGTCCCCCGCCGAGCTCCGGGCCCTGAGTCTCGAGCTCGCGGAGCTGCTCGCCGAGCTGCACACCCTCGATCCCGCGTCCGTCGGGCTGGCCGACCTCGGCCGACCCGACGGCTACCTCGGCCGCCAGCTGCACCGCTGGGGTCGGCAGTACGACGGCTCGCGCTCGCGCGACCTCCCCGCGCTCGACGCGCTGCAGGAGCGCCTGCGCGAGCACGTGCCCGCGACGGTCCGCACCGGGCTCGTGCACGGGGACTACCGGCTCGACAACGCGCTCGTCTCCCGCGCGGGCGGCGTGCACGTGGCAGCGGTGCTCGACTGGGAGATGGCCACGCTCGGCGACGCCGCCGTCGACCTCGGGATGCTCGGCCTGTACTGGGACATCCGCCGGATCGCGCCGCCCGACGGCCTGACCGCGAGCGCCGTCGACCCCGCCGCGGGCTACCCGGAGTTCGCCGAGCTCGCCGATGCGTACGCAGCCCGGTCGGGCTCGTCCGTCCCCGAGCTGTCCTGGTACCGCGCGTTCGCGGCGTACAAGCTCGCGGTGATCCTCGAGGGCGTGCACTTCCGGTACCGCGCGGGCGAGACCGTGGGCGAGGGCTTCGACGCGATCGGCACCCTCGTCCTCCCGTTGGCCGACGAGGGCCTCGCGTGCCTCGACGGCGCGAGCTGAGAGCAGCGGACGTGGACTTCGCCTACGACGAGCGGACCCGGGACCTGTGCACCCGCACGCGCACGTTCCTCGACGAGCACGTCCTGCCCGCCGAGCCGGTGCTCGACGCGCAGGTCGCCGCGACCCCCGACGAGTGGGGTCCGCGCCCGGTGGTCCGCGAGCTGCAGGAGACCGCGCGGGCGCAGGGCCTGTGGAACCTGTTCCTGCCGGGGCCGCGCGGCGCCGGGCTGACGAACCTGCAGTACGCACCCGTCGCCGAGATCCTGGGCCGCAGCCCGCGCCTCGGCCCCGTCGCGACGAACTGCGCAGCCCCCGACACCGGCAACATGGAGCTCCTCGCCGAGTTCGGGACCCCCGAGCAGCAGGAGCGCTGGCTCGACCCGCTGCTCGACGCGCGGACCCGCTCGGCGTTCTGCATGACCGAGCCCGGCGCCGCGTCGTCCGACGCCACCCAGATCGCGACCCGCATCCGACGGGACGGCGACCACCTGGTGATCACGGGTCGCAAGTGGTGGTCGACGGGTGCGATGAACCCCGACGCCACGCTGCTCGTCGTCATGGGGGCGACCGACCCCGAGGCGCCGCGGCACCGGCAGCAGAGCATCGTGCTCGTCCCGCGCGACACCCCCGGCGTGCGGGTCGTGCGCCCGCTGACCGTGCTCGGCTACGACGACCGCGACCACGGCGGGCACGCCGAGATCGCGTTCGAGGACGTGCGCGTGCCCGCCTCGGCGCTGCTCGGCGGTGAGGGCGACGGGTTCGCGATCGCGCAGGCCCGGCTCGGACCGGGCCGCATCCACCACTGCATGCGGGCGCTCGGCATGGCGGAGCGCGCGCTCGACCTGGTGCGCGAGCGCGCCGCGTCCCGGTCCCCGTTCGGCCGGCCGCTCGCCGAGCAGGGCGTCGTGCGGGAGTGGGCCGCGGAGTCGCGCATCCAGGTCGAGGCGCTGCGGCTGCTCGTCCTCAAGACCGCCTGGCTCATGGACACGGTCGGCAACCGCGCGGCGATGACCGAGATCCAGGCGATCAAGATCGCGGTCCCGCGCGCGGTGCAGCAGATCGTGGACCGCGCGATCCAGGTGTTCGGTGCGGCGGGGCTCAGCGAGGACCAGCCGCTCGCCGCGATGTACGCCGCGGCACGGTCGCTGCGGATCGCCGACGGGCCCGACGAGGTCCACCTCTCCTCGCTCGGGAAGGCCGAGCTCCGACCGCGCCCGACCTGACGTCCCGCCCGCACAGCACCACCCCCGCACCACCCCGCACCACCCCCGTGTAGTCGCCGACGAAGTCACCGCACGCGAAGGGACCCCGAGATGACCCCCGAGCTCGACCCGATCCTGACCGGCCCCGGGCACAGCACGCTGTCCGTCGCCGCGATCCTCGCCGAGACCG
Organism: Actinomycetes bacterium; assembly: GCA_023389455.1. Lineage (GTDB taxonomy): Bacteria > Actinomycetota > Actinomycetes > Actinomycetales > Cellulomonadaceae > Cellulomonas. Next base: position 12,487 of record JAEWEJ010000258.1, read on the forward strand.
CCCGCCGCCACCCGGACCGGGTCGCGTTCCACTTCGGTGACGCCGCGCTGACCTACGGCCCGCTGTGGGACCGGACGCGCGCGTACGCCGGTGCCCTGCGGGACCGTGGCGTCGGGCCGGGCGACCGCGTCGCGATGCTCGTGCCGAACGTGCCCGACTTCGCGCGCGTCTACTACGCGGTCCTGTCGCTCGGCGCGGTCGTCGTGCCCGTGCACCTGCTGTTCAAGGCCCAGGAGATCGAGTACGTGCTGCGCGACAGCGGCGCGACGCTGCTCGTCACCGCGGCCCCGATGCTCGGCGAGGCGCTGCCGGCCGCCGCGGCGGCCGGCGTCCCCGCAATGACGGTCCTGGTTCCCGACGCGCACGCCGCTGCGGTCCCGGCCCCGCGCCTGGAGGACGAGGCCGACGCCGCGGACCCGGTCGTCACGTACGCATCGGTCAACCCCCTCGCGCCGGCCACGGTCCTGTACACGAGCGGCACGACGGGCCGGCCCAAGGGCGCGGTCGCCTCGCACCTGACCCTGATCGAGCAGGTGCACGTCACGCTGCTCGACACCACGGACCTGCAGGCCGACGACGTCGTCTTCGGCGGGCTGCCGTTCTTCCACACGTTCGGCCAGTCCGCCGTGCTCAACACCGCGTTCCGGCGCGGCGCCGCGATCGTGCTGCTGCCCCGGTTCGACCCCGACGAGGCGCTCGCGCTGCTCGTCAAGCACCGCGCGACGGTGTTCACCGCCGTCCCGACGATGTTCCTCGGCATGGTCCAGGCCGCCGCACGCACGCCCGACCGCCCGCCGCTCAAGTACGCGGTCTCGGGCGGCGCCGCGCTCCCGGTCGCGCTGCTCGAGGCGTTCGCGGACACGTTCGGCGCCGAGGTGCACGAGGGCTACGGCCTGACGGAGACGGCGCCGACGGTGTCCTTCAACTACGTCGGCGAGCCCATCAGCCCGGGCACCGTCGGCCGGCCACTGTGGGGCGTCGACGTGGCGGTCGCGGACCCCGAGGTCGAGGGTCGGATCGAGCTGCTCGGCCCGGGCGAGCTGGGCGAGCTCGTGGTGCGGGGCCACAACCTGTTCAAGGGCTACCTGGGCAACCCCGAGGCGACGGCCGAGGCCGTCGTCGACGGCTGGTTCCGGACCGGCGACCTCGGCACCGTCGACGCCGAGGGGATCGTGACGATCGTCGACCGCAAGAAGGACATGATCGTCCGCAACGGCTACAACGTGTACCCGAGCGAGGTCGAGGACGCGATGGTCCGCCACCCCGCGATCGCGCAGGCCGCGGTGTTCGGCATCGCGGACGAGGCGCACGGCCAGGAGGTCCACGCCGCCGTCGTCCTCATGCCCGGCCGCGCGGCGACCGCGCAGGAGGTCGTCGACTTCACGCGCGAGCGGATCGCCGCCTACAAGTACCCGCGCGTGGTCCACCTCGTCGAGACGCTGCCGCTCGGCGGCTCGGGCAAGGTGCTCAAGCGTGAGCTCGTCGCGCAGTACTCGACGCCGGCCGGGGAGCCCGTCGTGCGGTGACGACGGTGGGCGACCCATACAAGACTCTCGGCGCTCCACCTCGACTGCACGCCGTGACGCCCTTCCGAGGTGGCGGCAGCCCGTTCCTGTCTTGCAGATGTGCAGGACGCGAACGGCAGACTGCAAGTCTGCACACCTCACCACCGACAACCGGCAGAACTATCACGGTTCCGTTATAGTTTTGCCATGGAACGCGAGCCTCTCGCCCGGGACGAACTGTGGGAGATCGCGACGAACCAGCGCGGCTTCGTCACCGCCCAGCAGGCTGCCGACGTCGGCGTCACCACCGGCGCGCTCCAGATGATGGTGCAGCGCGGGACGCTCCTGCGCGCCGCCTTCGGCGTCTACCGCTTCCCGCTCTACCCGAGCGACCAGCACGATCACCTGATGCTCGCCGTCCTGTGGACCCGCGCGTCGGAAGCGTGCCTCAGCCACGAGACTGCGCTCGACCTCTACGCGATCAGCGACGTGAACCCACATGCAGTCCACGTCACCATCGGTCGCCGTCGACGGTTGCGACGACAAGGGGGCGACGACTACGTGATCCATCACGAGGACCTCCCCCCGGATCAGATCGGCTGGTGGGAGCAGATCCCGACCGTCACCCCGGCGACGGCGATCCGCCAGTGCCTCGTCGACGGCACGCCCACCTACCTCGTCCGGCAGGCCATCGAACGCGGCTTCGCCGGCGGACTCCTGCGAGCCTCCGACCGCGACGAGCTGGCCGCAGCACTGGAGGTGAGGCATGAGCGGTGACATCCGGCCGTCACGCATCGCTGCGATGCTGCGCGTGCTGACACCGAAGGGGAAGCAGCCGGTGTCGGCGAACGTGCTCAACAACTGGATCACCCAGGCGGAGGGCACGCTCGGTGCGGAGACCAAGGGCGGGCGGCTCGGCTGGCTCGTCGCGTCGACCGTGGCTGTCGCGGCCGTGCAGCGGGCGACCGACCTCGACGGTCGGCAGCTCTTCCTGCTCAAGGGTGGCACGCTGCTCCAGCATCGCCTCGATACCGTCGCGCGCGCGACGAAAGACGTCGACGGCCTCGTCCGAGGTGACCTCGATGCGTTCCTGCTCGCCCTCGACGACGCTCTCGCGCAACCGTGGGGGCCGCTGACGCTGCGTCGTGGCCCGGTCGAGGTGATCGACGTCCCGACGAAGGCGGTCAAGCCCCGACGGTTCGACATCATCCTCCAGCTCCGCGGCTCCACGTGGAGGCGCGTGCAGTTCGAGGTGTCGCCGGACGAGGCGGGGATCGGAGCCACGACGGACACGATCGAAGCTCCCCCGCTCAGCGGCTTTGGTCTGCCCGACCCCGACACGCTCGTCGCCATCGCGATGCAGTACCAGATCGCCCAGAAGCTCCACGCCGTGTCCGACCCCCACGACCCGCCGACACAGGTCAACGACCGCGCGCGTGACGTCGTCGACCTCCTTCTCCTGCGCGATCTCGTGAACCGCACAGGCATCCCGAGCCGGTCGGAGATCCGATCGGCCGGCGTCGCCCTGTTCGCGGCACGTGCGACTGAAGCGGCAGCAGCCGATCTGCCGACGCGGTCGTGGCCACCCACGATCATCGGTCACGCGCACTGGAACCAGGACTTCACCCGTGCTGCAGCATCGGCGGCGCTCGAGTGCACGCTCGATGACGCGGTGCGGGATGCCAACGCGTGGATCCGCGAGATCGCGGCATCCTGACCCGCTCACCGTGAACGGGGTGACGGAGCCTGTGACGGAGCCTCGGCTGTTCGAGTCGCCCTTCACCGACCATGCACCGGCCGGCCCCGACTTCGTCTTCCAGCCCTCCCGCGGCCACAGCCCGCTCAGGTCTGCGGGATCCCCTCGTTCTCCAGCGCGACCGCCTCACCGTCGTACACGACGACGTCCCCGTCGCCGGTGTCGGTCGTGTACACCTCGCCGACGTAGTCCTGCACGCCGCCGGAGACGACCGTGATCCCGACGCCGCCGAATGCCCGGCGGCTGTCCTTCCCGAACCCCAGCGGGACGATCCCGTTGCCGACGACCTCGCCGGACTCCAGGGCCTCGACCAGGCTCTCGCGCGTGGGGTCCTCGCCCGCGCGCGCGAGCGCCTCGGCGAACGTGTACGCCACCGACATCCCGAACACGGTGTTCCCCGTGAACGGCGCGCCGTCGTTGTACTCGTCGTTGACCCTCCGGAACAGCTCGACCCACGGGTCGTCGGCGCTGAACGGGAGGTAGTTGGTGCTGACGAAACCCTCGAGCAGCGCGGGTCCGACGTCCTCGCCGAGGTAGCCGACCAGCGTCGGGTAGTCGCCGCCCGACGAGGAGGACAGCCACTGCGCGCGGTAGCCCATCTTCGCGGCGGTGCCGAGCGCGAGCGCCGTGAACCCGTTGACGGTCGCGAGGAAGTTCACGGTGCACCCGGCAGCCTGCATCGCGCCGATCTGCGCGGTCACGTCCTGGTTGGACACCGAGTACGTCTGCGTGCTCGCGAGCTCGTCGAGCACCGTCGTCAGGCCGACGGTGAAGTCGGTGCCGAAGTCGTCGTCCTGGCCGAGCACGCAGTAGACGGCGTCGTCGTACGTCTGCTGGGCGTGGTGGGCGAGCACCTTGCCCTCGGTGATGTAGTCCGCGTTGTAGCCGAACGTCCACGGGTAGGTCTCGGCCTGGTCCCAGCTCGGGCTCCCCGACGCGACGAAGAGGTCGGGGACCTCGTTCTCGTTGAGGTAGTCGAGCACCGCGGAGTGGGTCGGGGTGCCGAGGCCGTTGACGACCGCGAGCACCTCGTGCTCCTGGACGAGCTCGCGCACGACCGTCTGCGTGGTCGCCGGGTTGTACGCGTCGTCCTTGACCACGTACTCGATGCTGCGGCCGTGGATCCCGCCGTTGTCGTTGAGGTAGTCGAAGTAGGCGGATGCGGCCGCGGAGATCGACGAGTAGCCCGCCGCCGCCGGTCCGGTGAGCGGCGTGTGCGTGCCGATCGTGACGGTCTCCTCGTCGACGCCGGGGGACGCGGCGGGCGTCGAGCAGGCGGCCAGCGGCACGATCGTCACGAGCGCGACGAGCGTGCCGGCGGTGCGCCGCGGGTGGCGGCGCGTGGGCAAGGTACGGAGCTGCGACATCGTCGTCATCCCTCGGTCGGTGTGCGGACGGGTTCTCGGGGTACGGGGACGGGCCGTGCGGCGGTGGGCCCGGGTGCCGGGGGGCGTCTACGGGCC
>JAEWEJ010000326.1 GCA_023389455.1 Actinomycetes bacterium
ACGCACGACGGCGGCCTGCGCGGCGACCGGCGGGGGCAGGGCGCGCAGCAGCGTGTCGAGCGCGGCGCCGACGGGGTCGGTGCCGTGGCGCACGTCGTGGTGCCCGTCGAGCGCCGCCATGACCAGGCCCAGCGCCTCGTCCGCACCGAACACCAGGGGCGGCGGCCGCACCCCGCGCCCCACGCGGTACCCGCCGTAGGGCCCCCGCGTCGAGATCACGGGGATGCCCGCCTCCCGCAGCAGCGCGACGTACCGGCGGGCGGCACGCTCCGAGACCCCGAGGGTCTCGGCCAGGGTGGCCGCGGTGACGCCGGGGTGCGCGTGCAGCTCCGCGAGCGCGAGCAGCGCCCGCGAGGTGGGGCTGGTGTCGGTCGTCATGGCACCCCGCGGTGTGGTCGACGGGCGGGCCGCTCCGAGGACGTTCCGGACAACCGGCAGCGGATCGTCCGGAACCGAGCCTAGGTTCGCGACATGACCCACACCACCCCGCCGGACGTCCCGGCACTCGACACCACCATCCAGGAGCCCGGCCTCGACGCCGGTGAGGTCGAGCTCCTGCTCTTCATGCTGGAGCGCTCGCGCGCGACCTTCGCGTGGAAGGTCGGCGGGCTCGACGCCGAGGCGCTGCACCGCCCGTTCCCGCCGTCGGAGATGACGCTCGCCGGCCTGGTCAAGCACATGGCCTTCGTCGAGGACGACATGTCCGCGCGCTGGCTCGGCGCCGGCGGCTACGGCAAGGCCTGGCAGGCGACGACCCCCGACGACTGGCCGGGCTACGACTGGCGCTCGGCCGCCGACGACTCCCCCGCCGAGCTCTACGCCTGCTGGCAGGACGCGGTCGACCGTGCGCGGGACGTCTGGGCGCGCGTCACCGCCGACGGCGGGCTCGACGAGCGCGCCGCGATCGAGTGGGACGACGGCATCCCCAACCGCCGCCGGGTGCTCGTCGACCTCAACGCCGAGTACGCGCGGCACCTCGGGCACGCCGACCTGTTCCGGGAGGCCGTCGACGGGCTGGTCGGCGAGGACCCGCCGCAGCCCTGACACCCCGCCTGGACCCGACGGACCGGGCACGACGAGGGGGACGGCCATGGCGCACGGCGGCGGGGACCGAGCGGTCTCTCAGCCCGCGCGCAGCGGCAGGACGAGTCGGGTGACGTTGGCCGCGGCGTCACCACCCGGGGACGGCTCGGTGACGTACTCCTCCCAGAAGTCGCCGCGCCCGTTCACCCCGAGGGCCGCGCGCTCCTGCTCGAGGCGGTCCCAGGCCCCGGGGAGCTGGTCGTACGGCCCGGTGTGCGTCGCCTCCAGCGACGCGCCGCCCGGCAGCTCCATGACCTCGACGCCGTCGGACACGGGACCCAGCGGCGCACCCTCGACCGGGAACCCGCCGGTGACGTCGACGGTGTCCGCGGGCATGCCGCGGTACCAGGCCAGCGCCGGGCCGCTGAGCGTCCAGCCCTGGCGTCGCACGACGTCGCTCACCGCCGTGTAGGTGCGGTCGAAGTACGCGACCAGATCCGCGGCGGGCACCGTCTCGCGCACGGCGGCGATGCGGACGGTCGGCCTGTCGGTCGGGGTCGTGCCCATGGTTCCTCCTCGGCGACGTGTCGCCCTCGTGGTCGGCATGGCAGCGGGTGCACAGCTGCGGTCGGACGGACCGACTCGCGCGGGCGGGCGAACTCATCGGGTCGGGCTCCCGGTGGCGTCCCGCGGTCCGGTCCGTACCGTGGGGGCGTGACGCTCGTCGACCCCGTCCGACGCTGGCGCGCCCGCTCCGGCGAGGCGCTGTTCCTGCGCGTCGCCGGCCCGCACGGCAAGCGCAGCCGGGAGCGGATCCACCACCGTCCCGGGCCGCGCTGGTTCGGGCCGGACGCCGCGATCCGCGTCGTGCACGGGGACGCGTCGATGTTCGTCGGCGGGCTGCGCTCCCTGCTCCTGCAGTCCCTGCACCCGGCGGCGATGGCGGGCGTCGCGAGCCACTCCGACTTCCGGCAGGACCCGTGGGGCCGCCTGGCCGGGACCAGCACGTTCCTGGCCACGACCGTCTTCGGCACGGCGGACGACGCCCAGGCGGCGGTCGACGCGATCCGCACCATCCACGACCGGGTGCGCGGCGTGACCCCGGACGGCATCGCGTACGCCGCGTCGGACCCGGACCTGCTGCGCTGGGTGCACGTGGCCGAGATCGAGAGCTTCCTCGACGCGCACAGCCGCTACGGGGAGCACCCCCTGAGCCCGGAGCGCGCCGACGAGTACGCGGCCCAGGCCGCACGGATCGGACGGGCGCTGGGGGCGGTCGACGTGCCGGAGACCGCGGACGGGCTGCGTGAGGCGATCGAGGGCTACCGCCCGGTGCTGCGCGCGACGCCCGCGGCCCTCGACGCGGCGCAGTTCCTGCTCCGGGAGCCGCCGGTCCCCCGGGCGCTGCGCCCTGGCTACACGGCGCTGGGCGCCGCGGCCGTCGAGTCCCTGCCGGACTGGGCGCGCGCCGCGTTGGGGCTGCCGGACCGCGGCCGGGTGGCCCGTGCAGCGGCCCGGACC
>JAEWEJ010000365.1 GCA_023389455.1 Actinomycetes bacterium
CCCGATGGCCACGGTGACGCCCCTCGCGCCGCGCCGCCGCGTGAGGCGTGCCTGGATCGCGGTGGCCGCGGCCGGCGGCCTGGTGGTGGGCGGTGCCGGCGCGACGGCCTACCTGCAGTCGCGCCCCGACCCGTCGACGGTGCTGGCCTCCGCCGTGCTGGAGCCGCTGCCCGGCTGGTCCGAGACCGGGACCGCGCAGGTGCGCACGGCCCCCGACGGCTCGCGCTCGCTCGTCGTCGACCTGGACGACGTGCCGCAGGGTGAGGGCTTCCTCGAGGTGTGGCTGCTGCGCCCCGACGTCTCGGGGCTGGTCAGCCTGGGGACGCTCGACGGCACGACCGGGACGTTCGCGCTCCCGCCGGGGCTCGACCTCGCGGAGTACCCCGTGGTCGACGTCAGCGACGAGCCGCTGGACGGCGAGCCCGCCCACTCGGGCGTCTCGGTCGTGCGGGGCGCTCTCGACGCCTGACAGGCGGCGCCCGACGGGCACGCACCTGACGGGCACGACGAGCGCGACGCCCCCGCTCGCGCGCCACGGCCCGGCGAGGTCAGCTCCCCGCGCCCAGGTTCCCGGCGAGGCGGGCGTGCCGCTCCCGGCTGGCCGCGTCCATGCCGACGATCGTCACGGCCTTGCCCTTGAGCGCGTACTTGTGGGTGATGGCGTCGAGGGTCGCGACCGTCGAGGCGTCCCACACGTGCGCCCGGCTCATGTCGAGGACGACCTGCGCCGGGTCGCCCGCGTAGTCGAACCGGTAGACCAGGTCGTTGGACGACGCGAAGAACAGCTCGCCCGCCACCTCGTAGACGACGCGGTCGTCGCCGGCGTCCCGGCGGGTGACGGCGGTGACGTGCGCGACCCGCCGCGCGAACAGGACCATCGCCAGCAGCACGCCGGCCAGCACCCCGTACGCGAGGTTGTGGGTGGTGACGGTGACGACGACGGTCGTCACCATCACGGCCGTCTCCGAGCGCGGCATGCGCCGCAGCGTGCGCGGGTGCACGGAGTGCCAGTCGAAGGCGCCGACGGACACCATGATCATCACCGCGACCAGCGCCGCCATCGGGATCACCGCGACCACGTCGCCCAGCCCCACCACGAGGACCAGCAGGAACACCCCGGCCAGGAACGTGGAGATGCGGGTGCGGGCACCGGAGATCTTCACGTTCATCATCGTCTGGCCGATCACCGCGCAGCCGCCCATGCCGCCGAACAGGCCGGTGACGATGTTGGCGCCGCCCTGGCCCCACGCCTCGCGGGTCTTGTTCGAGTGCGTGTCGGTGATGTCGTCGACGAGCTTGGCGGTCAGCAGGGACTCCAGCAGCCCGACGAACGCCACGGCCACCGCGTACGGCGCGATGGTCCGCAGGGTGTCACCGGTGAGTGGCACGTCGGGCCACAGCAGCGACGGCAGGGACTCGGGCAGCGCGCCCTCGTCGCCGACGGTGGGCACGTCGATCGCCGCGAGCACGGTCGCGGCGGTCAGCAGGACGACGGCGACCAACGGTGCGGGCACGGCCGTGGTCCAGCGCGGCAGCAGCACGATGACGACGACGCCGACGGCCACCAGGGGGTAGACCGCCCACGGCACGCCGACGACGTGCGGGACCTGCGACATGAGCACCAGCAGCGCGAGCGCGTTGACGAACCCGACCATCACCGACCGCGGGATGAACCGCAGGAGCCGGGCGACGCCCAGCAGGGCGAGCGCCACCTGGATGACCCCGGCCAGCACGATCGTCGCCATGAGGTGGTCGACGCCGTGCTCGCGCGCGACCGGCGCCACCACCAGCGCGACCGCACCGGTGGCGGCCGAGATCATCGCCGGCCGGCCACCGAGGAACGCGATGGTCACGGCCATCGTGAACGACGCGAACAGCCCCACGCGGGGGTCGACGCCTGCGATCACCGAGAACGCGATCGCCTCGGGGATGAGCGCCAGGGCCACGACGAGCCCGGCGAGCACCTCGGTGCGCAGCCGGCGCGGGGACCGCAGCGCGGCGAGGACGGAGAAGGACTCGTCGGCCTCGGGGACGGCGGTGGCGACCCGGGCGTCGGGCGGTGCCGGGGCGTCTCGCAGGTCCGGGCCGGCGGGGGCGTCGTCGGCGGGAGGCAGCGGGGCGTCGGGTGCCGTCGGGTCGGCGGGGGCCGGGGCGCCGACGGGCTCGGGACCGGGCAGGGGCGTGCGGTGGTCGTCAGGCATGGGGCTTTCCGTGGTGGGGGGCGCGTCGCTCCCGGGCAGGCGGGTGTCGCCGCGTCGGCGGGACGGCTCGGGCACGTCGCCCGGCCACGGTAGCGGCTGCCACGGCACGCGAGCGCCCCGCCGCCCGGTGTCCCGGGGCGGCGGGGCGTGACGTGCGTCGCGCCGGTCGCCTCAGAGCAGCCGGACGCGGGCTCCCGAGAGCCCGCCGGCGAGCGGGCCCGCCGGCAGCACCCCGTCGTGCCGGTCACCGATCAGGTCGGTGCCGAGCCGCAACGTGCCGCCGTCGCGGTCCTCGAAGTCGGCACCCACGAGCCGCACGGGCGGCAGGTCGGCGCCGGTGACGACGTCGAGGACGGCGGCGTCCGCGCCCGGAACGTCGACCTCGAGCCACGTCCCGGCGTCCGTGGTGACGACCTCGACGCGCGCGGGACCGTCGAGCACGAGCGGGTCGGACTCGACGTCCGCCGGGCGGGCGCCCCCGACGAACACGTTCCCGCGCGACCAGTAGGGCTGCACGCGGCTGCCGAAGCGGTTGTGGTCACCGTCCCAGCGGTCGCCCATCTCGGTCAGGTACTGCTCGAGGGACGTCGGGTACCCGTCGTACGCGCTGGTGCCGGTCTGCGAGCCGATGCGGCCCCACGAGTCCGCCGCGTACGCCACGTCGAGGTCGCCGCCGGCGAACACGTTGCCGATCCAGCGGTCGTCGCCGGTGAGGATGATCGCGTAGCCGGCCACCTGCGTGGAGTGCGGGCGGTGGTACGGCGTCGCCCGGTCGAGCATCTGCTTGAGGCCGACGGTGCCGCACAGCAGGTTGCGCGCGTACAGGCCGCCCTGGCTGTGGTTATCCACCGACACCGGGGACGTCAGCACGTTGTGGTCGACGACGTACGGGCCGTGGCTGACCTCGATGAACAGGTCACGGGCGTTGTCCCACAGCACGTTGCGCGTGATGCGCGTGCCCTGCGTCTGCCAGTCCAGCCAGATGCCGAGCGAGCAGTCGTGGATGCGGTTGTTCGCGATGACGACGTCGATCGGCGCGTGCAGCTTGATGCCCGCGATCTCGTGCCCGTAGAACTCGCGGTCGTTGGCGATGTCGTGGATGTGGTTGTCCTCGATGGTCGAGAACACGCAGCCCAGGTGCCCGACGACCGCGTTCTGCCCGCAGTGGTGGATGTGGTTGCGCCGCACGACGTGCGAACCGACGTGCTCGCGGTCCCAGCCGATCTGGCGGGCGGAGAACACCGACTCCAGCTGGTACTGGTACCCGGGCTTGTCGCCGCGGTCCGTGGCGTAGTTGTCCCCCGTCGACGCCTCCTTGCCCAGCGAGACCGCCGAGCACGTCGCGTCGTGGATGTCGTTGTCCTCGATCACCCAGCCGCGCGCCCAGTTCGGGCCGATCAGGCCCGGCTGGTTGGCGGTCGGCGGCGCCCACTGCGTCGCGGCCTGGCACAGCTCGAAGCCGCGGACGGTGATGAAGTCGACGTGGTGGTCCTGCGGCCAGAACACGGTCGGGCGCACGTTGACCTCGGTGAGCGCGGCGTTCGGGTCGGCGTCGCCGAAGCTCGCGTGGACCGTCGTGACGTCCGCGCCGACCTCGGCGTGCCAGACGCGCGGCGTCCAGTCGGGGTCCGGGACCGGGACGGTCGTGCCGGTCCAGTCGTCGACGATCTCGGTGCGACGCGGCGCGGACGCGACGGCGTCGACGCTTGCGACCTCCAGGAGGCGGCGACCGTCGAGGTAGACGGCACCGAGGTGCTTCTTCGGCTCGTCGCGGCCGGGGCGGACCATCCAGTCGCCGTCGACCTCGACGGCGAACGGGTTGACCTCGCCGAACAGCGTGTTCGGGATCTCGACGCGCCACACCCCGCCGCCGACGGGCTGCCAGCCGGTGACCTGCTCGGAGCCCGTGACGCGCACGTGCTCGCCGGGCGCGGCCTGGTACGTGATGCGGCGGTCGTCGCTGCGGCCACCGCGGCGGGGACGGACCCACTCGCGGTAGGTGCCGGCGTGGACGGTGACGGTGTCACCCGGGCGCGCGAGCTGCGCGGCGCGGTCGATCGTGCGGAGGGGGGCGTCCTGCGTGCCGACGGCGTCGTCGGAGCCCTGGACGGAGACATGGAGAACCGTTGCCATGACCAGACACTACCGGCGGCCGACCGCCGGTCCGACGCCCGGCGCGGCACGCGCGCCGGGCCCCGCGCGGGCCCCGCGGTGGCGGCC
>JAEWEJ010000383.1 GCA_023389455.1 Actinomycetes bacterium
TCGCCGGCGTGCCCGCGCGGCGCCCCGCGACACAGGTCGACGAGACGCAGGACCTCCACGTCGACGTCGATCCCGCGGACCCGGGGTACGCGTCGCGCGCCGCGCACAAGCTCGCCGACGCCCTCGACGCCTACGGCGCCGCAGGTCCGGTCGTGGTCGGCCGGCAGTGCCTGGACGCCGGCGCGAGCACCGGCGGCTTCACCGACGTGCTGCTGCGACGGGGCGCCGCCCGGGTCGTGGCGGTCGACGTCGGTCACGGTCAGCTCGTGCCGCGCCTGCGGGACGACCCGCGGGTCGAGGTGCGCGAGCACGTCAACGTGCGCGACCTGCGCGCCGGGGACGTGACGCCGCCGCCCGGTCTGGTCGTCGCGGACCTCTCGTTCATCTCGCTCACGCTGGTCCTCGGGCCGCTGCTGGCGGTCGCCGACCGCGGCGCCGACCTCGTCCTCCTCGTCAAGCCGCAGTTCGAGGTCGGGAGGTCGCGCCTCGGTTCCGACGGCGTCGTGCGCGACCCCGGCCTGTGGCGCGACGCCGTGACGACGGTGTGCGACCGGGTCCTCGAGCTGGGTGCCACCGTGCGCGACGTGCGGCCCAGCACGCTGCCCGGGACGCACGGCAACGTGGAGTTCGTCCTCTGGGCGCAGCGAGCCGTGCCCGAGGTCGCGCCGACCACGACGGACGTCGCCGCCGCGGTGCAGGCCGCGGTCGAGGCGGCTGCCCGTGACCGGGGTGCACGATGACGCGCCGGGCACTGGTCGTGCGCCACAGCGGCCGGCCCGAGGCGCTCGACGCCACCGAGGCGGTGCTGCGCGCGCTGGAGCAGGCGGGCGTCGAGCCGGTGACCGCCTCGCAGGACACCACGGCCGAGGAGCTGCCGCCCTTCGAGCTCGCGGTGGTGCTCGGAGGTGACGGCACCATCCTGCGGGCGGCGGAGCTGACGCGCGGCACGGACGTGCCGCTGCTCGGGGTCAACCTGGGGCACGTCGGCTTCCTCGCCGAGATCGAGCCGGCCGACGTCACGACGGCCGTGCACCGGCTGACCGAGGGCGACTACACGGTCGAGGAGCGGGTGACGCTCGACGTCCGGCTCGTCGCGGCCGACGGCACGGTGCGCGAGGCGTGGGCGCTCAACGAGGCCGCCCTGGAGAAGACCGACCCGTCGCGCATGATCGAGGTGGTCGTCGAGGTCGACGGTCGGCCGTTGTCGTCCTTCGGGTGCGACGGACTGATCGCGGCCTCCGCGACGGGGTCGACGGCGCACGCCTTCTCGGCGGGAGGGCCCGTGGTGTGGCCCGACGTCCGCGGCACGGTCATGGTGCCCCTGGCGGCGCACAGCCTCTTCGCGCGCCCCCTGGTCATGGGGCCGACGAGCGTCCTCGCGGTCGAGGTCATCGACAGGTCCCCGTCGACGGCGGTCGTGACCTGCGACGGGCGGCGTCAGCTGCCGGTGCCGCGCGGGACGCGCCTCGAGGTGCGGGTCAGCGACGTGCCCGTGAGGTTCGCCCGGCTGAACCCTGCCCCCTTCACCACACGTCTGGTGCAGAAGTTCGACCTGCCGGTGATCGGCTGGCGCGGGCTCGGCGGCGACGAGGACGGTGCGGTGTGATCGACGAGATCCGGATCGACGACCTCGGCGTCATCGGACGCGCGCACGTGCGCCTCGGCCCCGGTCTGACCGTCCTGACGGGGGAGACCGGCGCGGGCAAGACGATGGTCCTCACGGCGCTCGGGCTGCTGCTCGGTGGCCGGGCCGACCCCGCCACCGTGCGGAGGGGCGCCACGGGTGCCGCCGTCGAGGGGCGGGTGCTGCTGCCGCCGGGGTCCCCGGCGCTGGAGCGCGCGCGGGACGCGGGCGCGGAGGTCGACGACGACGGCTCCCTGGTCGTGCTGCGCACGGTCGGGGCGAGCACGGACGGCGCCGCCGGGCGGTCGCGCGCCTACCTGGGCGGTCGGTCGGTGCCGCAGGGCGTGCTCGCGGAGATCGCCGAGGAGCTCGTGACGGTGCACGGCCAGGCCGACCAGATGCGCCTGCGCTCGGCGTCCCGGCAGCGTGCCGCGCTGGACGCGTTCGCGGGTGCGGCCCACGGCGAGGTGCTCGCCGAGCACGCCGCGACCTGGGCCGAGCGGGCGCGGGTCCAGGCGGAGCTCGAGGACCGCGTGGCGCGTGCCCAGGAGCGCGTGCGGGAGGCAGAGCTGCTGCGTCTCGGGCTCGCCGAGGTCGAGCGCGTGGCACCCCAGCCGGACGAGGACGTGGAGCTCGCGGCGGAGGCGGAGCGGCTCGGCAACGCCGAGGACCTGCGTGCGGCCGCCGCCGGGGCGCACACCGCGCTCGTCGGCGACGAGGACACGGCCGACGTCGGCGCCGCGGCCGTCGTGCTGGTCGAGGAGGCCCGGCGCCTGCTCGAGCACGCGGGTCTGCACGACCGGACGCTGACCCAGCTCGCCGAGCGTGCGGCCGAGGCGGGCTACCTGCTGGCGGACCTCGCGGCGGAGCTGTCCGCGTACGTCCAGGACCTGCAGGCGGACCCCGCCCGCCTGGACGCGGTGCAGCGGCGCCGCGCCGAGCTCGGCGGCCTGACCCGCAGCTACGGCGAGGACGTGGCAGCCGTGCTCCGGTGGTCGCAGGACGCCGCCCGACGGCTGCTGGACCTGGACGGTGGCCAGGAGCGCGTCGCCGAGCTGACCGAGCGACGGGACGCGCTCGACGCGCGCCTGGACGCACTCGCGGCGACGATCACCGCGACGCGCACCGAGGCGGCAGGCCGCCTCGCGCAGGCCGTCACGGACGAGCTGGCGAACCTCGCGATGGCGGGCGCGCACCTCGAGGTGTCGGTGCGTCCGGCCGACGAGGCCGGGGCGCACGGCGCCGACCACGTCGAGATGCTGCTCGTCCCGCACGCCGGTGCGCCGGCCCGGCCGCTCGGCAAGGGCGCCTCCGGCGGCGAGCTCTCCCGCGTGATGCTGGCACTCGAGGTGGCGCTCGCCACAGCCGAGGGCTCCGGTGCGGCCACGCCGGGGACGTTCGTGTTCGACGAGGTGGACGCCGGCGTCGGCGGCCGTGCCGCCACGCAGGTCGGGGAGCGGCTGGCCCGCCTCGCCCGGGGCACGCAGGTGCTGGTCGTGACGCACCTCGCCCAGGTCGCGGCGTTCGCGGACCGTCACCTCGTCGTCACGAAGTCGGTCGCGGACGGCGTGGACGTCGTCACGGAGTCGGACGTGCGGGAGGTCGAGGGCGAGGACCGGGTGCGCGAGCTGGCACGGATGCTCTCGGGCCAGGACGACTCGGTCACGGCGCGCGCCCACGCGGCTGAGCTGTTGGCCCAGTCCATGGGACGATGAGCCCCGATGAGAGTCTCCCTGCGCCGCCGCACGCCCGCGACAGATGACGCCGAGGTCGTCGGGCCCGCCCGTGTCGACCCCCGCACCAAGGCGCTGACGAAGCGTCTGAAGCCCGGCGACATCGCCGTGATCGACCACCTCGACCTGGACCGCGTCTCCGCCGAGGCCCTCGTGGCCTGCCAGCCGGCCGCGGTCCTCAACGCCGCCCGGTCGACGTCGGGGCGCTACCCCAACCTGGGCCCCGAGATCGTCGTCGGCGCGGGCATCCCGCTCGTCGACGACCTGGGCCCGGACGTCATGGCGCTGACCGAGGGCCACCGGCTGCGTGTCGTCGACGGCGCCGTCTACGAGGGCGAGCGACTCGTCGCCGAGGGAGTCGCGCAGACCCCCCAGAGCGTCGCCGCCACCATGGCGGAGGCCCGCGAGGGGCTGTCGGTGCAGCTCGAGTCGTTCGCGGCGAACACGATGGACTACCTGCGCCGGGAGCGCGAGCTGCTGCTCGACGGCGTCGGGGTGCCCGACATCGACACCCGCATCGACGGCCGGCAGGTCCTCATCGTCGTGCGCGGCTACCACTACAAGGAGGACCTGGTCACGCTGCGGTCGTACATCCGTGAGTACCGGCCGGTGCTCATCGGGGTCGACGGCGGCGCCGACGCGATCCTCGACGCCGGGTGGCGTCCCGACATGATCGTCGGCGACATGGACTCCGTCTCCGACCGCGCGCTGCGGTGCGGGGCCGAGATCGTCGTGCACGCGTACCGTGACGGCCGCGCGCCGGGCATCGCCCGCGTCGAGCAGCTGGGCGTGCCGTACGTCGTGTTCCCGGCGACCGGCACCTCCGAGGACGTCGCGATGCTCCTCGCCGACGACAAGGGCGCCGAGCTGATCGTCGCCGTGGGCACGCACGCCACGCTCGTGGAGTTCCTCGACAAGGGCCGCTCGGGCATGGCCAGCACGTTCCTGACCCGCCTGCGCGTGGGAGGCAAGCTCGTCGACGCCAAGGGGGTGTCGCAGCTCTACCAGCACAGGATCTCGAACGTGCAGCTCACCCTGCTGGTCCTGGCGGGGCTGCTGGCGCTCGGCGTCGCGCTCGCGTCGACCGCCGCCGGTCAGACGCTGTTCGGCCTCGGCGGCGCGCGCATCGACGACCTCGCCTCCTGGGTCGGGTCCCTGTTCGGGGGCTCGCCGTGAGCCGTCCCGCCCGCCGCGCCGTGACCCGCCCGCCGGCCGGCGCCCCGTTCGCACGTCCCGCCGCGACCCGTCGCGCACCCGACCGAGAGCACACCAAGTGATCGACTTCCGGTACCACATCGTCTCCCTCATCTCCGTGTTCCTCGCGCTGGCCGTCGGCATCGCGCTGGGGGCCGGCCCGCTGAAGGAGACCATCGGCGACACCCTCACGGGCCAGGTCGAGGCGCTGCGCGCCGAGAAGGAGGGCCTGCGCGCCCAGCTCGACGAGACCGGTGGTGAGCTCGCGGCCGCTGACGCCTTCGTGTCCGCGTCCGGCGAGCGCCTGCTCGCCGGGGCGCTGACGGACCGCCGCGTCGCCCTCGTCCTGCTCGGCGAGGTCCCCGAGGACGAGGTCGCGGCGCTGACCGAGCGCCTCGCGCAGGCCGGTGCGGGTGTCTCCGCGACCGTCGTGGTCAACGACGCGTGGACCGACCCCGCGCTCGCGACGTACCGCCGCACGCTGGCGGGCACGGTGGTCTCGTACCTCGACCAGCCGCCGGCCGCGGACGCGGGTGCCGAGACGGAGCTGGCCGAGGCGCTCGTCTCGGGGCTCGTGGGGGCGGACTCCGCCGCCCCGGACACGCTGTCGGAGAACGCGTCGTCGCTGCTCGACGTGCTGGCCGCCGGGGACCGGGCCCTGGTGACCTACACGCAGGAGGTCACACGTCCCGCCGACGCGATCGTGCTCGTCAGCGGCACGGCCTCGTCCGGCCAGGACGCGTCGCCGACCGCCGAGGCGACGCCGGTGACGCACGACGCACAGCTCGCGCTCGCCGACGCCGCGACCCGGCTCTCCGAGGGCGCCGTCGTCGCAGGCGGTCCGCGGTCGGGCGACAGCCTGGTCTCGGCCGTCCGCGCCGACGACGCGCTGGAGGGTGTGGTCACCACCGTCACCGGGGTCACCACGGTCACCGGTCAGGTGGTCGTGCCCCTGGCGCTCGCCGCGGCGATCGCCGACGTCCCCGGGCACTACGGCTACGGCGACGGCCTCGAGGTCCTGCCGCCGGTCGTGCAGCTCGCACCGGTGGACCGCACACCCGTCGTGCCC
>JAEWEJ010000166.1 GCA_023389455.1 Actinomycetes bacterium
GGGTGACGACGGGCGGGCGCGACGCGGGCCCGGCGTCCGACGGGCCGGGAGGGGGCGTTGCCGCCCCCGGCAGCGCGCCCGGGGTGCCCAGGTGCCGGCCGGGTCCACGCGGGTGCCATGGCAGGGCTCGCGGCGTCCCGCGGACGGGCGTCGCACGCCCTGAGGAGGTCCGTCAGGGACACCGGGGTGCGGTTCGGTGCCGTCTGCGGGGTAGTCTCTACCGGCGGTCCGTCCCGCTCATCGACGGCGACGGGGTCTGAGGACGGCCCACACAGCAGGAGGACGACAAGTGCTAGGTGCATTCGTTCGGGCGTTCAGGACGCCTGACCTGCGGCGCAAGCTGCTCTTCACCATCAGCATGATGGTGGTGTTCCGCATCGGGTCGTTCCTGCCGACCCCCGGCGTCAGCTACCCGAACGTGCAGGCCTGCATCGAGCAGACCGCGGAGAACGACCTGCTGGGGCTGGTGAACCTCTTCAGCGGCGGTGCGCTGCTGCAGCTGTCGGTGTTCTCGCTCGGGATCATGCCGTACATCACCGCGAGCATCATCGTCCAGCTGCTCCGCGTCGTGATCCCCAAGTTCGAGGAGCTGCACAAGGAGGGTCAGTCCGGCACCGCGAAGCTCACGCAGTACACGCGGTACCTGACGATCGGCCTCGCGGTCCTGCAGTCGACGACGATCATCACCTTCGCGCGCAGCGGCAACCTCTTCCAGGGCTGCTCGCTCGAGGTCATCCCGGACGACAGCCCGATCACCCTGCTGCTCATGGTCATCACGATGACCGCCGGCACGGGCCTGATCATGTGGCTGGGTGAGCTGATCACCGAGCGCGGCGTCGGCAACGGCATGTCGCTGCTCATCTTCACCTCGATCGCGGCGTCGTTCCCCGGCGCCATGTGGTCGATCGCGGGCGGCGCCGGCGGCGCGGGCAAGTTCATCGCGGTGCTCGGGATCGTCGTCCTGGTCATCGGCCTGGTCGTGTTCGTCGAGCAGTCGCAGCGCCGCATCCCGGTGCAGTACGCCAAGCGCATGGTCGGCCGCCGCATGTACGGCGGGTCGAGCACCTACATCCCGATCAAGATCAACATGGCCGGCGTCATCCCGGTGATCTTCGCGTCCTCGCTGCTCGCCGTGCCCACGCTGATCGCGCAGTTCGGTGACGCGACCGCGGGCTGGGTGCAGTGGATCAGCGTCAACCTCGCGTCGCCGAGCGCCCCGCTGCACATCGGGATCTACGTCCTGCTCATCATCTTCTTCTGCTACTTCTACACGGCGATCACGTTCAACCCGGACGAGGTCGCGGACAACATGAAGAAGTACGGCGGCTTCATCCCGGGCATCCGGGCCGGCCGTCCCACCGCCGAGTACCTCGACTACGTGATCACGCGGATCACCGCGCCCGGGTCGGTGTACCTCGCGATGGTCGCGCTCATCCCGATGATCGCGTTCATCGTCCTGGGCGTGGACACGAACATCCCGTTCGGTGGCGCGTCCATCCTCATCGTGGTCGGTGTCGGCCTCGAGACCGTCAAGCAGATCGAGTCCCAGCTGCAGCAGCGGCACTACGAAGGGTTCTTGCGTTGAGTGCACGTCTGGTCCTGCTCGGCCCCCCCGGAGCGGGGAAGGGTACGCAGGCCGTCCGTCTGGCGGAGCGGCTGGGTGTCCCGGCCATCTCGACGGGCGACATCTTCCGGTACAACATCAAGAACGGCACCGAGCTCGGTCGCCGGGTGCAGGACATCACCGCGTCGGGTGCGCTCGTCCCGGACGAGCTGACCAACGAGCTCGTGCGCGACCGCCTCGCGCAGGAGGACGCGGTCGACGGGTTCCTCCTGGACGGCTACCCCCGCAACGTGGCCCAGGTCGCGGCGCTGGACGAGATCCTCGCGGTGTCCGGCGGCACGCTCGACCTCGCGGTGGAGCTGACGGTCGACCCGCAGGTCGTCGTCGAGCGCCTCACGAAGCGTGCGGAGATCGAGGGTCGCGCGGACGACACCGAGGACGTCATCCGTCACCGGCTCGGCGTCTACGCCGAGCAGACGGCGCCCATCTCCCAGGTGTACGCGGCCCGCGGCCTTCTGGTGCAGGTCGACGGCCTCGGCGACGTCGACGACGTCACGGCCCGGCTCCTCGCGGCGCTGAGCCCCGTCCTGTCCTGAGGTCCCGGCCGTGTTCGGACGCGAGCGGATCGAGTACAAGACCCCCGAGCAGGTCGCCGTCATGCGGCGGGCCGGGCTGGTCGTCGCGGACGCGTTGGACGCGGTCCGTGCGGCTCTCCGGCCGGGAGTGACCACGGCCGACCTGGACGCGGTCGCCGAGGACGTCATCCGGTCCGCAGGGGCCACCCCGTCGTTCCTCGGGTACCACGGGTACCCGGCGTCGCTCTGCGTCTCCGTGAACGACGAGATCGTCCACGGCATCCCGGGGTCGCGCGTGCTGCAGCCCGGTGACGTCGTCTCGGTGGACTGCGGTGCGATCGTCGACGGCTGGCACGGGGACTCGGCCTTCTCGGCCGTGCTGGACCCGTCCGACCCGGCCGACGTCGAGCTGGTGACCACCACCGAGGACGCGCTGTGGGCGGGCATCGCCGCCCTCGCGACCGGCGACCGGCTGGGTGCGGTCGGCGACGCGGTCGAGGACGTCGTCGAGGCGGCTGCGGCACGGAGCGGACGCGAGCCGTTCGGCATCGTCGAGGACTACGTGGGGCACGGCATCGGTACCGCCATGCACCAGCCTCCCGACGTCCCCAACTACCGCACCAAGGACCGCGGGGCGCGGCTGCGCCGGGGCCTGTGCGTCGCGGTGGAGCCGATGCTCGTGCGCGGCGCCGAGGCGAACCACGTCCTCGCCGACGACTGGACGGTGGTCACCGACGACGGCTCGCGGGCCGCGCACTGGGAGCACACGGTCGCCCTGCTCGACGGCGGCATCCTGGTGCTCACCGCGCGCGACGGGGGAGCCGAGCGGCTGCGCGCCCTCGGCGTGGAGGTCGCGGCGCTCTGACGGGCGCGGTTTCGAGCGGCCGGCCTTCCCGGCGACGGCTCCGGCCGACGGTCCTGACCGACGGCTCCGGCCGGTGGTCCCGGCCGACGTCTCCGGCCGGTCGTCCTGACCGACGGTTCCGGCCGGTCGTCCTGACCGACGGTTCCGGCCGGTCGTCCTGACCGACGGCTCCGGCCGGTCGTCCTGACCGACCGCTCCGGCCGGCCGCCCTGACCGACGGCTCCGGCCGGTCGCCGGTACGCCGTCGGCGGACCACGGCGCCGGGCCCCGCCGGGCCGCGCCCTGCGCGGCTGCGGTTCCGACCGGTGCCGGGATGCCGTATGATCGTTCGTTGGTTGTGTGCGCCGTTCGTTCGGCGACCAGTCACCCCTCGCTCATCCGCGCGATCGGTACGATCCCGCGGGCGTCCGGCACGTCTGGCGGACGGCGGTGCGGGGTGGGGCGACCACCTGCAGGACAAGTCGAGCACGACAGTTAGCGGAGGACATGGCCAAGAAGGACGGCGTCATCGAGATCGAGGGCAGCGTGATCGAGGCGCTCCCTAACGCGATGTTCCGCGTGGAGCTCGCGAACGGCCACAAGGTACTCGCCCACATCTCGGGCAAGATGCGGCAGCACTACATCCGGATCCTCCCTGAGGACCGTGTGGTCGTCGAGCTCAGCCCGTACGACCTGTCCCGCGGGCGCATCGTCTACCGCTACAAGTAACCACCCCATCGATGCGCCGTCGGTCGGGCCCCAGAGGCCCGGGACGCGGCGGCGGAGGAACGAACGCGATGAAGGTCAAGCCGAGCGTCAAGAAGATCTGCGACAAGTGCAAGGTGATCCGCCGGCACGGTCGCGTCCAGGTGATCTGCGAGAACCTGCGCCACAAGCAGCGCCAGGGCTGAGCAGCACGCACCACCGGTCCACCAGGACCTGCTAGCGCACCGCCGCTCCGCGACGAGAGGCCCTCGGGCCGCCCGTCACGGCGAACCCCCAGCTCGGAGGCTGGGGCCCGCGAGATCACGCGGGAGGACGGTGCGACAGACCTCCGAACGCCGTACAGGAGCCACCAGGCACATGGCACGTCTCATCGGTGTCGACCTCCCCCGCGAGAAGCGGGTCGAGGTCGCCCTCACGTACATCTTCGGGGTCGGGCGCACCCGCGCGCAGCAGACCCTGGCCGCGACGGGCATCAGCCCCGACGTCCGGGTCAAGGACCTGGGCGACACCGAGCTGGTCGCCCTGCGCGACTACCTCGAGGGCAGCTTCAAGCTCGAGGGTGACCTCCGCCGCGAGATCGCCGCCGACATCCGCCGCAAGGTCGAGATCGGTAGCTACGAGGGTCTGCGCCACCGCCGTGGCCTGCCCGTGCGCGGGCAGCGCACGAAGACCAACGCGCGTACCCGCAAGGGCCCGAAGCGCACCGTCGCCGGCAAGAAGAAGGCCGGGCGCAAGTGACGCAGCGGGCCGGTCGCGCCAGCCGCTGACCGCCCGCCCGTCGGCCCACCGACCCGCAGACCCCGAGAGAAGAAGAGATGCCTCCCAAGTCCCGCACCGCCGTGCGCAAGCCGCGCCGCAAGGAGAAGAAGAACGTCTCCCACGGCCAGGCGCACATCAAGAGCACGTTCAACAACACCATCGT
>JAEWEJ010000114.1 GCA_023389455.1 Actinomycetes bacterium
GGACGGGCCGCAGCCGGCGGCGCGGGACCACGCACGGGGCCCGCGGTGGTCGCACGAGTGTGTCGGCTCCGGACGCCCGACGGGGAGGGTGCGACGCGGCCTGTGGACAACCGAGCGCGCCGCGGTCGGCGTGCCAGACTGCGGGAATGGCACCGAGGTTCCTGACGCTCGCCGACGTGTCCGAGATCCTCAACATCTCGGCCCCCCAGGCGTACGCGCTCGTCCGCACCGGCGAGCTGCCCGCCATCCAGATCGGCGGCCGGCTCCAGTGGCGCGTCGAGTCCTCCGAGCTGGAGCGCTACATCGAGCGGATGTACGCCGAGACCCGGGCCCGCCAGGAGCAGCACGAGGGCTGAGCGCACCGCGGCCGGTCATCGCGAGACCACCGCGAGCACCGCGTCGAAGGGCACGCACACCACGGAGCCGGCAGGCGCGTCGAGCGTCACGTCCAGATGGTCCGCCCCGACGCGGTCGAGACGCCCCGTGAACCGACCGACGTCGGTCCGGACCGTGGCCTCCACGCGGTCGCGCGCGAGCGCCCGGAGCACGTGCCCCAGGCCCAGCGCCGACTCGGTGCGGCCGGCGGCCGGCGCCACCCGGGCGCCGAGGCCCTGGACCGAGCGCACGGCCGCCGTCGGGACCACGGCGCGCCGCCCCGCACCCAGGTCGAGCATCAGCCACTGCGTGCCGGCGTCGTCGACCACGCCCTCGAGGGGCTCCCCGTCGCGTGTGACGATGCGCAGCCGACGCCCGTGCGACGCCCGCAGGCGGTCGACGAACGTGACCCCGGCCCGCTCGGCCCGGGTCAGCTCAGCGACGTCCCAGCGCGACTCGTCCGCGCGCCCGGCCGCGAGCTGAGCCTCGAGGTCGCCGAACAGCCGCTCCCAGCGGCCGGCCGGCGCACGCGGCGCCTCGCCTCGGGCTCCACCATCCACGGACCGGACCCTACTGGACATACCCGACACCGTGGACTACATCTATCCACATCGTCCTGCATCAAACGACATCAAACTGCATGACCGAGGAGAGCGATGACGCCGCCAGCACCTCCCCCGCCGGGCACCCGGCGCCCTGCCGTGGCCGCAGTGACCCTGGGTCTCGCAGGGCTCGGTGCGCTGCTGCTGTCGCTCCTGCTCGCGCTGTGGGTGGCGGACCACGTGGGATCGACCCGGCTGTGGCGCGTCGAGTCCGTCGTGGCACCCGCCGTGGTCGCGCTGGGCGCCGTCGCCGCCGGCTGGGTGGGGGCCTCCTCGCTCGTGGCCGCCGCCTGCGCGGCGCTCCGGACGACCGGCGTCGCCTGGCGGGCAGGTGAGGCCGCCGTGCAGCGCTGGGCACCGGGGCTCGTACGGCGCGCCCTCGCCGTCGCCGTGGCCGCCGCCGTGGGACTCGGGACGGCGGCGGGAGCCCACGCCGCGGTCGAGGCGTCTCCTGGTGGCCCAGCGGGCGTCGTGGTCGACCTCGGGTGGTCGCCGACCACCCACGGCGCGTCACCCCGCCACGCCGCCTCCGACGGGACTCCGACGACCGCCGAGCCGACGACGCTGCCCGCCGGTCACGGTCCCGCGAACCAGGCCGTCGCACCGCCCGCGGCAGCCCCGGTGTCCGCGCCGATCGACACGGCGCCCGGACCGACCGACGCCACCGTCGCGCCGACCGGCACCGCAGGCGCGCCCGTGACCGCGCCGCCGGCGTCCGCACCGATCACGCCCCCGGCACCGACGGGCGGGACCGTCGAGGTCCGGACCGGTGACACGCTCTGGGGCCTGGCGGCACGCGCGCTCGGACCTGACGCGACGGACGCCGCCATCGCCGCCGAGTGGCCCCGCTGGTACGCGGCGAACGCCTCGACGATCGGGCCCGACCCGGACGTCCTGGAGCCCGGCCAGGTGCTCACCGTGCCCGGCCCGGTCGACGGGAGCGGACGATGAGCCGCGTCCAGCACGACGGGTCCACCGGCAGCGCCGTCGAGGCCGCGCTCGTCGCGCTCGACCCGCAGGCGCCGCAGGAGCGCGGGGCACGCACCCCGCAGGAGGACGACCTCCGGACGACGCGACCGCCCGCCCCCGCCCCGACCGCGACGCCCGGGCACTCACGTCCGCGGCTGCGGCTCGTGGCGTCGTCCCCCGCGCTGCGTGGCGCCGACGCCCCGGCACCCGGCCGGCCGCCGATCCTCGCCGAGCGCCTGCGCAGCCTCGCGGCCGTCGACCGGATGCGCGCCGCGGAGCCCGACGACGACCGTGGGGCGGCCCCGTCGACGGACGCGGCACGGTTCGCCCACGGCGTGGGTCTGGCGTGCGTCGAGGTGATGCTCGGGCGGCGACCCGCCGCGCAGCTCGCCCGGTGGGTCTCACCGGAGGCGCTGGGGCCCTTGCAGGAGCGCGCCGACCTGGTCCGGCGCACCGGCGTGCTGACCCACGCCCGGCGTCCAGCCGCGCGCCGCGTCCGGGTGTGCCCGATCGACAGCCACACCGTCGAGGCGTGCCTGGTCGTGGACGACGGCGTGCGCGTGCGCGCGGTGGCGCTCCGGCTGGAGGCGCACCGCGGCGCGTGGCGTGCGACGACGCTGGAGATCGGGTGATCTCAGCGCGCGCACGCCGCGCGCGTCAGCGCTTGCGCTGCTTGGCCTGCTTGCGGCGGTCGGCACGGTTCGCCCCGCCCGACGAGGCGCCGGACCGGGCGGCACCGGCCCCGTCGTCCGAGCGGGTCACGGCCGCGCCGTCTCCGTCGGCCGAGGGCGCCGAGTACTGCAGCGGGGCTCGCTGGGCGGGCCCGTCCAGCCCCTTCGCCACGAGGGCGCCGGGAGCCGGCGCGGCGTCGGCAGGACGCGACGCGACAGCGGCCGCACCGGCGGAGGCCGAGGCGGCGACCGCCGAGTCCGCGCTGACGACCGGCGCGTCCGACGGCTGGGCGACCTGCACCTCGAGGTTGTAGAGGTACTGGACCGACTCCTCCTTGATGGCGTCGGTCATGGCCGTGAACAGCTGGAAGCCCTCGCGCTGGTACTCGATCAGGGGGTCGCGCTGCGCCATGGCGCGCAGCCCGATGCCCTCCTTCAGGTAGTCCATCTCGTAGAGGTGCTCGCGCCACTTGCGGTCCAGGACCGACAGGACGACCCGCCGCTCCAGCTGGCGCATGTTCGCCTCGCCGAGCTGCTTCTCGCGCTCGGCGTAGGCGTGCTCGGCGTCCGAGAGGATCTCGCGGGTCAGCAGCTCGGTCGACAGGCGCGTCGCGCCGCCCGCCTCCTCGACGACCTCCTCGGCCGTGATCGAGATCGGGTAGACGCCCCGCAGCGCGGTCCACAGCGCCTCGAGGTCCCAGTCCTCCGGACGGCCCTCGGCCGTGGCCAGTGCGATGTACTCGGTGAGCACGTCCGTCCGGAAGTGGGTGACCTGCTCCTGCAGGTCCTCGCCATGCAGCACGCGGCGACGCTGGTCGTAGATGACCTCGCGCTGGCGGGACATGACGTCGTCGTACTTCAGGACGTTCTTGCGGATCTCGAAGTTCCGGGCCTCGACCTGGGACTGCGCGGACTGGATGCCCCGCGTGACGATCTTCGACTCCAGCGGCATGTCCTCGGGGAAGCCGGCGCGCGTCATCATCGACTCGGCGAGCCCCGAGTTGAACAGGCGCATGAGGTCGTCCTGCATCGACAGGTAGAAGCGGGACTCGCCCGGGTCGCCCTGTCGGCCGGAGCGGCCGCGCAGCTGGTTGTCGATGCGCCGCGACTCGTGGCGCTCCGTGCCCAGCACGTACAGGCCACCGAGCTCGGTGACCTCGTCGTGCTCGGCGGCGACCGCGTTCTTGGCCTTCTCGAGCACCTCGGGCCAGACGGCCTCGTACTCGGCGGCGTTCTCCGCCGGGTCCAGCCCGCGCTGGGCCATCTCCGAGACCGCCATGAACTCGGCGTTGCCGCCGAGCATGATGTCGGTACCACGGCCGGCCATGTTCGTCGCGACGGTGACGGCACCCTTGCGGCCGGCCTGCGCCACGATCGACGCCTCACGCGCGTGCTGCTTGGCGTTGAGGACCTCGTGCGGGACGCCCTGCTTCTTGAGCTTCGAGGACAGCAGCTCGGACTTCTCGACGCTGGTGGTGCCGACGAGGACGGGCTGGCCCTTCGCGTGCCGTTCGACGATGTCCTCGACGACCGCGTCGAACTTGCCCTCCTCCGACTTGTAGACCAGGTCCTTCTGGTCGATGCGCAGCATCGGCCGGTTGGTCGGGATCGGGACGACGCCGAGCTTGTACGTGCCCTGGAACTCCGCGGCCTCGGTCTCGGCGGTGCCGGTCATGCCCGCGAGCTTGTCGTACAGCCGGAAGTAGTTCTGCAGCGTGATGGTGGCGAGGGTCTGGTTCTCCGCCTTGATGGCGACGCCCTCCTTGGCCTCGATGGCCTGGTGCATGCCCTCGTTGTAGCGCCGACCGGGAAGGATGCGCCCGGTGTGCTCGTCGACGATGAGGACCTCGCCGTTCATCACGACGTAGTCCTTGTCGCGCTTGAACAGCTCCTTGGCCTTGATGGCGTTGTTGAGGAAGCCGATCAGCGGCGTGTTCAGGGACTCGTAGAGGTTGTCGATGCCGAGGTAGTCCTCGACGCGCGCGATGCCGGGCTCGAGCACGCCGACGGTGCGCTTCTTCTCGTCGACCTCGTAGTCACGCTCGGGCTGCAGCCGGCGCACGACCTTGGCGAACTCGGCGTACCAGCGGTTCGTGTCGCCCGAGGCGGGGCCGGAGATGATGAGCGGGGTGCGCGCCTCGTCGATGAGGATGGAGTCGACCTCGTCGACGATCGCGAAGTGGTGCCCGCGCTGCACCAGGTCGTCGACGCTCCACGCCA
Source organism: Actinomycetes bacterium (assembly GCA_023389455.1). Lineage (GTDB taxonomy): Bacteria > Actinomycetota > Actinomycetes > Actinomycetales > Cellulomonadaceae > Cellulomonas. The sequence goes on from JAEWEJ010000114.1 coordinate 4,838, forward strand.
TGTTGTCGCGCAGGTAGTCGAAGCCGAACTCGTTGTTCGTCCCGTACGTGATGTCGGCGGCGTACTGCTCGCGCCGCTGCGCCGGAGTCTGGCCGGACAGGATGACGCCGGTCGACAGGCCCAGGAAGCGGTACACCCGGCCCATGAGCTCGGACTGGTACTTCGCCAGGTAGTCGTTCACCGTGACGACGTGGACGCCCTTGCCCTCGAGCGCGTTGAGGTACGCGGCCGTCGTCGCGACGAGGGTCTTGCCCTCACCGGTCT
>JAEWEJ010000077.1 GCA_023389455.1 Actinomycetes bacterium
GCGCCCACGTCCCGCGCCTGCCCGCCGTCGCCCGCCGCTCCCCCGCCGGCTCGTCGTCGTCGCGTCGCGGCCACGACGACGAGACCCGTGACGGCCATGGCGCCGCCGACGACGGCCGCCGTCGCGAAGCCCGCCGGCGCTCCGGCGCGGTCGATGACCACGCCGCACAACGGCGCGCCCAGCGCGTTCCCGACGGTCTGCATCGTGCCGCCCCAGCCCATGACCTCGCCGCGACGCTCCTCGGGGACGAGGCGCACGAGCGTGGAGTTGATCGACGCGAGGACAGGCGCACAGGGCAGCCCGGCGACGAAGACGGCCACGGCGAGCAGCGCGCGCCCGTCCGCGAACGCGGCGGGCAGGGTCGCCAGCGCGAGGACCGCCACCAGGAGGAGCGGTGCGGGCTGCCGCGGGCTGACGCCGTGCACCAGCCCGCCGACGAGCGAGCCGCCCGCCCACAGCGCCACCATCCAGCCCACGTCCTGGGGCCGGCCGGCGTCGTTGAGCGCCGCGACGAGGGAGACGTCCGTCCCCACGATGACGAAGGCCGCCGCGACCGCCGCCAGCAGCACGACGAGCAGCTGCGGCGTCACGACCCGCGGCCGCGGGCCGGCGACGGGCGCCGGCGTCCCGGCCGCGGAGCGCGTCGGCGGGTCCGCCCACAGCAGCAGGGCGCCGCCGCCCACCGTGGCGACGCCGACGACGGTGAGCGCCAGCACGCTGGACCCGCTCGTCACGAGCAGCACGCCGAGCACGGGACCGAGCATGAACGTGAGCTCGGTGGCCACGGAGTCCAGCGCGAACGCCGCCTTCTGCTGCGCGGGCGGCACGAGCACCGAGAGCGACTGCCGGACGACCGAGAACACGGGCACCAGGAACAGGCCGCCGACGAAGACCACGGCGATCAGCGTGCCGTAGTCGAGGCGCGGCGCCACGAGCCACACCGCGGACTCCACGACGACCGAGGGCAGCACCGCCCGGCGCAGCCCGAGGCGGTCGACGAGTCGGCCGCGCCACGGCGCACCCACGGCCAGGCCCAGCGTGAGCGACGCCGCGACCACGCCGGCGCGCCCGTACCCCTCGTCGAGCGCCCCGACGACGTGCAGCGTGAGCACCACGCCGGACATCGCGTGCGGCAGCCGCGCGACCAGCCCGATCACGAAGAGGCGCAGCACGCCGGGCAGCCGCAGGACGTCGGAGTAGGCGGAACGCACGATCTCCCATGCTGGCACGGCGTCCGCCACCGCGGAGGCGCCCGCCGCCCGGGATGCCCGGATCGACCGGAACGACGCAGGGCGAGCCGCGTCACACCCGGGCGCGCGACCGGCAGGGCCGGCGTCGGGCGTGGTCAGGGCGGCGCGCCGCCCTATCCTGAGGCGATGACCGGACCGAGCGGCGCGACCCCCGATCCCGGACCCTCCCGACCCGAGCCGCCGACGCCCACGTCACCGCTGCTTGCCGGCTGGGCCGGCCCGGAGCCGCTCGCCGCGGGGCTGCACACCGCCCCCGCGCCCACCGATCCCCCGCGCCGACGCCGCGCGACCACCGTGCTGACCGTGCTGCTGGTCGCGGTGCTGGCCACCGCCGGGATCGTCGGCTGGCGCCTGTGGGAGACGACGGCCGCCTGGCGGGAGTCCGCCGCCGAGTGGGAGACCCTGGCGCGCACCCACGGCGAGCAGCTCGCGCAGACGCAGGCGGAGCTCGAGGCCGCGACGGGCGAGCTCGACGCCACCCGCGCCCAGCTGGCCACCGCCCAGGCGCGCATCACCGAGCTGGCCGACGAGAAGGCGCAGCTCGGGGACACCACGGCCGCGCAGCAGCAGCTCGCCGACTACCAGGAGCGCGTCTCGCAGGCAGCCGGGCGGGTCGCCACCGCGCTGGCCACGTGCGTCGACGGCCAGGAGCGCCTGATCGGCTACCTCCAGGACGCCGCGTCGTACGACGCGTCCGACGTGGCACGGTTCCGCGCGGACGTCGAGCGCGTGTGCGGCGCCGCGACCGACGCGAACGCCTCGCTGCAGAGCGAGCTGTCGCGGTGACGACCCGCGGCAGAGGTGGCGCACGGCGCGCGGCGCTCGCCGCCCTGCTCGTGCCGCTGGCTGCCGGCTGCGCCTACCTGCCCGACCCGCCCGCCCCGGTACCGACGAGCGTCGTCCCGACCGCCGTCCCGGTGCCCGCCGCGGTGCCGGACGGCTCGCAGCTCTCGCCCGACGGCTTCGACGCCGCGCAGCGGATGGCGGTGCGGATCCGGAACATCGGCTGCGGCGGCCTGTCGACCGGGTCGGGCTTCGCGCTCGACGAGCACACGCTCGTCACCAACCGGCACGTGGTCGCCGACTCTGCCGAGCTCCAGCTGAGCACCTACGACGGGCGCGACGTCGCCGCCGAGGCCGCGAGCACGGCCGGGCTGGCGGACCTGGCGGTCGTCCGCACGGTCGACGCGCTGCCGGCCGCGCCGGTGCTCGCCGAGGCCGACCCGCAGGTCGGCGACCCCGTGACGGTCGTGGGGTACCCGCTGGGGCGGCAGCTGACCGTGACGGACGGCCGGGTCGTCGCCGCGGTGACCGACCCGCTGCACGCCAACCTCGGCGAGGTGCTCGTCACCGACGCCCCCGTCGAGCCCGGCAGCTCGGGGTCCGCCGCGCTGGCCGCGGACGGGCGCGTGATCGGCGTCGTGTACGCGAAGAACACGGACGGGTTGAGCTTTCTGGTGCCCGTGAGCACGTTGCGCGCCATGCTGGGCGACGACACGGCGTTCGCGCCGGCGCCGACCTGCGGGTGAGCGCGGGCCGGTCCACCACGACGAGGGGACGGCACCACATGACGGAGCGCAGGTTCGACCCGGGCGCCCTGACCCGGGCGGCGGAGGACACGTTCACGGTGCGCCGGGTGTTCGGCGAGGCGTACGAGCGCGACGGCCGCCTGGTGGTGCCGGTCGCACGCGTCACGGGCCTGACCGGCTCCGGGGCGGGCGGCGGTGGCGGGGACATGACTCCCGCGGACGCCGCCGACGACGGCACCCCCGTGGCGGGACGGGTCGCGCACGGCAACGGCGACGGCGGCGGTGGCGGGTTCGCCGCGCACGTGAGGCCGCTCGGCGTCGTCGTCGTGGACGACGACGGGGTCCACTGGCAGCCGACTCTCGACCTCGACCGGGTGATCCTGGGCGGTCAGGTCGTGGCTGCCGTGGTGGCGAGCGTCTGGGCCCTCGCGTGGGCCGTCCGCCGTCGCTGAGCACGACGACGGCGCGGGCGCGTCGGGCCGGGCGCGGACGACCGCCCCGTGCGGCGCCCACCGGCTCCGGCGTGCGCCGTCGGCTCAGGCCGCGCGGACCCGCAGCTCCAAGGAGTCCACGCGCGCCGCGACCACCGGGTCGTGCGCGAGCGCGTCGTTGACCTGGGCGAGCACGCGGTCGAGAGCGGCGCGGTCCAGACCCGCCGGCAGCGCGAGCCGCACCGCGACCTCGGCCCGGGTGCCCGGCACCGCCTCGGCGTCGACGACGAGCCGGACGTCCGCGAGGGCGGCCCGCACCGCGGAGCGCACCTCCTCGTCGACCTGCCCGTCCTTCACGGCCGGCTGCCACGCAAGGCCCTGCGCCAGTGCGTAGACCGCCGTGCGCGGCAGCGCGACGGTCACCGGTCCGGAGGCGTCCAGCACCATCACCTCCCAGCCCTCGGCGACCGCCGAGAGCGCCGCGCGGGCGACAGCCGTGGGCACCGGCCGGGCGTCGGCCCGCCACCGTGCCATCGCCTCGACGCCGCTGAACACCGGCAGCGCGGTGCGGCCGTCCGGCGTGCGCAGCGCGACGATGCCGGCGGACGCCTCCTTGTCGACGGTGTGCGCCCGGCCGTCGTGCTCGACGACGTCGGCGACCTCGAGCTCGGCCAGCACGGGGACGAGCACGCGGGTGCCCGCGAGCGCCGCCACGACGTCGGCCAGCGCGGCGCCGCCGGTCGCGTACCGCGCGAGGACGGCGGTCAGTGCCGCGTCGGGCGAGCCGTCGTCACCGGCGAACGGTGACGACGGCGGCAGCTCGCGCCCCCTCACGGGCGGCCGGCGACGTCCAGCGCCTGCGGCAGCGTGAACGCGCCCGCGTACAGCGCCTTGCCGACGATCGCGCCCTCGACGCCGAGACCGACCAACCCACGCAGGGCCTCGATGTCCTCGAGGCTGGAGATCCCGCCGGAGGCGACGACCGGCGCCGAGGTGCGCGCGCAGACCTCGCGCAGCAGGTCGAGGTTGGGCCCGCGCAACGTGCCGTCCTTGGTGACGTCCGTGACGACGTACCGCGAGCAGCCGGCGTCGTCGAGACGCGCGAGGACCTCCCAGAGGTCCCCGCCCTCCTGCGTCCAGCCGCGCGCCGCCAGGGTGGTCCCCCGCACGTCGAGGCCGACGGCGATCTGGTCGCCGTGCGACGCGATCACGCGGGCCGTCCACTCGGGGTCCTCCAGCGCTGCGGTCCCGAGGTTGACGCGGGTGGCACCGGTGGCGAGCGCACGCTCCAGGGAGGCGTCGTCGCGGATGCCGCCCGACAGCTCGACCTTGACGCCCTTGGCCGCCAGGTCGGCGGCCACCTTGGCGAGCAGCACGGCGTTGGTGCCGCGCCCGAAGGCCGCATCGAGGTCGACGAGGTGGATCCACTCCGCACCCCCGGCGTACCAGTCGAGCGCGGCCGTCAGCGGGTCGCCGTACGCCGTCTCCGAGCCGGCCTCGCCCTGCACGAGTCGCACGGCCTGGCCGTCGGCGACGTCGACGGCGGGCAGGAGCTCGAGCCGGGGCTCACGCGTGGAAGTCATGGGTCCTCTCCGGGTGGGGCCGCAACGGTCCTCCGACGGGTCCGGTGCGGTGCGGTGCTCAGCGCAGCGAGCCGACCCAGTGGGACAGCAGCTGCGCGCCGGCGTCGCCGGACTTCTCGGGGTGGAACTGGGTGGCGGACAGCGGGCCGTTCTCGACCGCTGCGACGAACCGGCCCCCGTGGTCGCCCCACGTCACCAGCGGTGCGGGCAGCGGGTGCTCCCCCGCCGCCGGCTGCTCGGCCAGCGGGAAGGACCGCGCGGCGTACGAGTGCACGAAGTAGAAGCGCTCACCGTCGAGGCCGTCGAGCAGGACCGACCCCTCGGGGACGTCGACGTCCGCCCAGCCCATGTGCGGCACGACCGGCGCCTCCAGGCGGTCGACCACACCGGGCCACTCGCCGAGGCCCTCGGTGCGCACGCCGTGCTCCACACCCTCGGCGAACATCACCTGCATGCCGACGCAGATGCCGAGCACGGGGCGCCCGCCGGCGAGGCGGCGGTCGACGATCTGGTCGCCGCCGACGGCGCGCAGCCCTTCCATGCAGGCCGCGAACGCACCGACGCCGGGCACGACCAGGCCGTCCGCGTCGAGGGCCGCCTGCCTGTCGGCGGTCAGCTCGACGTCGGCACCGACCCGGGCGAGCGCCCGCACCGCGGAGCGCACGTTGCCGAAGCCGTAGTCCAGTACGACGACACGGGGAGACACGCCCCCAGGGTAACCGCGGGGACGGGTGCCACCCGGCAGTCGTCCGACGACCGGACGCGGCTCAGCGGCGGTGCGCCGCCAGCAGCCGCATCGCCTTCCAGCGGGACATGCCGACGGAGGACACGACGCCCGGGACGTCGGCGGCGGGCAGGTCGCCGAGCAGGAGCTCCTCGAGCACCTCGGGGGCCCCCGAGAGCACGAGGCCGGCGGGGAGGTCCTTCTGGTGCTCGCCGCCCACCCACTGCGACGCGGACACCTTGCCCTCGCGCCGCTCGAGCAGCACGACGGGCACCTGACGCAGCAGCTTCGAGACGGCGCCCGTGGCCGACGCCCCGGCCGCGGGGTCGCGCAGGACCGCGAGCGCGCCGACCGGCGAGGGCACCGCGTCCACGTCGACCCCCGCCAGCGAGCACGCCGCGGCGAGCGCGTCGGCCACCGCGACCTGCGTCACGACGACGGCGACCGTGGGCGGCAGGGCCGCGGTCAGGCTCGACAGGTCGTCGGGGATCTCGATGCCGCCGAGGTCGTCCTCGCTCACAGCGCACCCTTCGTGGACGGGACGCCCTCGACCCGCGGGTCGAGCGCGACGGCCGTGCGCAGCGCCCGGGCCAGGGCCTTGAACTGCGCCTCGACGATGTGGTGCGGGTCACGGCCCGCGAGCACGCGCACGTGCACGGTGAACGCCGCGTGGTGCGCGATCGACTCGAGCACGTGCGACGTCAGCGACCCCGTGAAGTGGCCGCCGATGAGGTGGTACTGCTGCCCCTCGGGCTCGCCCGAGTGCACGAAGTACGGCCGTCCCGAGACGTCGACGACCGCGTGGGCGAGCGCCTCGTCGAGCGGCACCGTCGCGTCGCCGTAGCGCACGATGCCACGCTTGTCGCCCAGCGCCTCGCGCAGCGCCTGGCCGAGCACGATCGCGGTGTCCTCGACGGTGTGGTGGACGTCGATGTGGGTGTCGCCCTTGGCCTGCACCGTCAGGTCGACGAGCGAGTGCTTGCCCAGGGCCGTGAGCATGTGGTCGTAGAACGGCACGCCCGTGTCGATCTGCGTGCGCCCGGTGCCGTCCAGGTCGAGCTCGACCAGCACGCTGGACTCGCTGGTGCTGCGCTCGATGCGCGCCGTGCGTCGGCGTGCCTCACTCATCGTCCCGCCACCTCCACCAGGGCGTCCTTGAACGCCGCCGTCTCCTCCGGGGTGCCGACCGACACCCGGAGCCATCCCTCGGGGCCCGTGACGCGCACGAGCACACCGCGGTCGAGCAGACCCTGCCAGACCGCCTCGCGGTCGTCGAACAGCCCGAACAGCACGAAGTTCGCGTCCGAGTCGGCCGCCGTGAACCCCTGGTCCCGCAGCCAGGCCACCAGGGCGTCCCGCTCGGCACGCAGGGACCCCACCTGCGCCATGAGCTCGGGGGCGTGGCGCAGCGCGGCGCGCGCCACCGCCTGCGTGACGGCCGACAGGTGGTACGGCAGCCGCACGACGCGCAGCGCGTCCACGACCCGGCGCGACGCCGACAGGTACCCGACGCGAGCGCCGGCCAGGCCGAACGCCTTGGACATGGTGCGGCTGACGGCCAGGTGCGGGTGGTCGTCCAGCAGCTCGAGCGCGGACGGCGTGCCCGTGCGGCGGAACTCGCCGTACGCCTCGTCGACGACCACGACGCACCCGCCGGGCACCCGGGCGGCCGCGTCGAGCACCGCGCGGACGGTGTCCGACGGCAGGGCCGTGCCGGTCGGGTTGTTCGGGCTCGCCAGCAGCACGACGCTCGGCGCGTGCTGCGCGATCGTCGCGCGCGCGTGCTCCGGGTCGAGCGTGAAGTCCGCCTCGCGGCGGCCCGTGACCCAGGCGGTCGACGTGCCGCGCGCGTACTCCGGGTACATGGAGTACGTCGGGGCGAACGACAGCGCGGTGCGCCCGGGGCCGCCGAACGCCTGCAGGACGTGCAGCATGATCTCGTTCGAGCCGTTCGCCGCCCACATCTGCTCGGGCTCGCGGTGCACACCGGACTCGACCTCGAGGTAGGCGGCGAGGTCGGCGCGCAGCGCCGCGAAGTCGCGGTCGGGGTACCGGTTGAGGCCACGGGTCGCGTCGGCGACGGCGGCGGCCACGTCGGCGACGACCCGGTCGGACGGGGCGTACGGGTTCTCGTTGACGTTGAGCAGCACCGGGACGTCCAGCTGCGGGGCACCGTACGGCTCGATGCCGACGAGCTCGGGGCGCAGCGGCAGCGTGCCGGGCGACAGGTCGGGAGCGGCGGTCACGCCCCCGAGTCTAGGTTCCGCGTCGCGCGGACCTGCCCGGCGCCCGCCCACCGGTCGTGTCGGCGTCCCGACGTACGCTGCCGGACATGCCCTCCCCTGCTCCGGACACCGCCACCGCCGTCGACCGGGTCGCTCTGCGCGCGCAGGCGGAGGAGGTGCTGCGGGCGCTCGTCGGCCGGGACGACGCCCACCTGCACGAGGACCAGTGGCAGGCCGTCGAGGCGCTGGTGGCGGACCGTCGCCGCGTGCTGGTGGTCCAGCGCACGGGCTGGGGCAAGTCCGCCGTGTACTTCGTCGCCACCGCGCTGCTGCGCCGCGGGGCCGCCGGGCCGCCGCGCGGGGCCACGATCATCGTGTCCCCGCTGCTCGCGCTCATGCGCAACCAGGTCGACGCGGCGCGCCGCGCCGGCATCGCCGCGGAGACGCTCAACTCGGCCAACCAGCAGGACTGGGACGAGGTGCACGCGCGCATCGCCGCCGGCGAGGTCGACGTGCTGCTCGTGTCCCCCGAGCGCCTGAACAACCCGGGCTTCCGCGACGAGGTGCTGCCGCGGCTCGCGTCCGACGCCGGGCTCGTCGTGGTGGACGAGGCCCACTGCGTGTCCGACTGGGGCCACGACTTCCGGCCCGACTACCGGCGCATCGGGACGCTGCTGGCCGACCTGCCCGCCGGGGTCCCGGTCCTGGCGACGACGGCGACGGCCAACGCCCGCGTCACGGCCGACGTCGCCGAGCAGCTCGCCGTCACCGACGCCGACGCCACGACGCCCGAGGGCACCCTGGTGCTGCGCGGCACCCTCGACCGGCCGAGCCTGCGGCTGCAGGTGACGACGCTGCCCGACGTCGCGACGCGGCTCGCGTGGCTCGCGTCGACGCTGCCGACGCTGACCGGCTCCGGGATCATCTACTGCCTGACCATCGCCGCGGTGGAGCAGGTGACCGAGCACCTGCGCGCCGCCGGGCTCGACGTGCGGTCGTACACCGGCCAGACGGACCCGACCGAGCGGGAGCAGGCCGAGGCCGACCTGCTCGCCAACCGCGTGAAGGCGCTGGTGGCGACCTCGGCCCTGGGCATGGGCTACGACAAGCCGGACCTCGGCTTCGTCGTGCACGTGGGTGCGCCGTCCTCCCCCATCGCCTACTACCAGCAGGTGGGACGCGCGGGGCGTGCGACCGCCCGCGCCGACGTCGTGCTGCTGCCCGGGCACGACGACCAGGCGATCTGGGAGTGGTTCGCCTCGACGGCCTTCCCGCCGGAGGACCAGGTGCGTGCGACGCTGGCGGCGCTCGACGCGCAGGGCACGCTGTCGACCGCGGCGCTCGAGACGTTCGTCAGCCTGCGCCGCAGCCGCCTCGAGGGGATGCTCAAGGTCCTCGACGTCGACGGCGCCGTGCGGCGCGTGCGCGGCGGGTGGGAGTCGACCGGGCAGCCGTGGGCGTACGACGGCGAGCGGTACGCCCGTGTCACCGCCGCACGGCGTGCCGAGCAGCGCACGATGCTCGACTACCAGGCCACCGACGGCTGCCGGATGGCGTTCCTGCGGGCCGCGCTCGACGACCCGGACCTGCCCGACGGCTGGCGGTGCGACCGGTGCGACCGGTGCACCGGGACCAGCGTCGGGGCCGTGCCTGACGCCGGCGCGGTCGAGCACGCGCGCGAGCTGCTGGCGGTGCCCGGCGAGCCCGTCACCGCCCGCCGGCAGTGGCCCAGCGGTCTCGGGTCGCTCGGGCTGGAACTCAAGGGACGGATCGCGCCCGGCGAGCAGGTGGCCGAGGGGCGGGCCGTCGGCCGCCTCGACGCGCTCGGGTGGGGCGGTCCGCTGCGCGAGGCCCTGCGCGAGCAGGTGCCCACGGAGCTGCCGGTGAACCTGCGGCCGGCCGTGCGCACCGTGCTCGACGCGTGGTCGCCCCAGGTCGACGTCGTCGTGGCCGTGGCGTCGGAGAGCCGCGGGGCCCTCGTGGAGCACCTGGCGGCCGGGACCGCGCGGCTGCTCGGTGTGCCGCTGGTCGGTGCGCTGCTGCCGACGGGGACGCCGTCGCGGCACGACGTGAACTCCGCGCAGCGCCTGGCGGACGTGCTGCGGCACGTCGACCTGCCGCCCGACGTCGCGGCCGCGGTCGACGGCCGACGGGTGCTGCTGGTGGACGACCGCACCGACACCGGCTGGACGCTCACCGTGGCGGGGCGGCTGCTGCGGCGGGCGGGCGCGAGCGAGGTGCTGCCGTTCGTGCTCGGCGTGGGCTGACCCGCCGCGCCGGGCACCGGCGTCCGCCGGACG
>JAEWEJ010000157.1 GCA_023389455.1 Actinomycetes bacterium
GACGGCGGCGGACGCGCCGGACCACAGGAACGCCCCGATGAGCGCCGCCCACGCCACCGTCACGAGGTCCGGTGCCGCGCCGGCGAGCCACGGGCGCACGAGCACGCCCAGCACGACGCCGACGGCCACGACCCGGCCCGTCCAGCCGGCGACGACGGTGCCCCGGTGCCGGTCGCGCGTGGCCGCCCAGACCGCCGCCTCGAGGATCCGTCCGCCGTCCAGCGGCAGCCCGGGCACGAGGTTGAACAGCCCGACGAAGCCGTTGGACACGGCGCCCGCCCACAGCAGCGTCGCCAGCAGGCTGCCGGCCGGCGCCACGTGCTGGGCCGCGAGCAGGAACCCGACCGCCAGCAGGAGGTTGGCGACCGGGCCGACCACCGCGACGAGCGCGCTCGTGCCGGGCGTCGGCGCCGCACCGCCGAACGTGGTGTGCCCGCCCCACAGCGTGAGGACGAACTCGCGCGGCTGCTGCCCGCGCGCCTTGGCCACGAGGCCGTGCGCGAGCTCGTGGACCAGCACGGAGGCGAAGAGCAGCACGACGAAGACGAGCGCGACGACGTACGGCAGCACCGGTCCCGCGGTCCCCGTCCACGTGCGCACGGTCGGCGTGAAGACCAGCGTGAGCAGGACGGCGGCGAGCAGCCAGCTGGGCGCGAGGACGACGGGCGCCCCGGCGACGTGGCCGAGCACCCACCCGGACGATCGCTCGGAGGGACGCTCGGGTCGCGGTGCGCTCACGCACGTCAGCCTACGGTCGCCCGGGTGCACCCCCGACCCGGTGCGCGCCGCCGGGCGGGCCGGGCCGGACGCGCGGTGCTGTCGGTGCTGTCGGTGCTGTCGGTGCTGTCGGTGCGGGCGCCTACCCTCGTGCCGTGAGCGTCGACATCGAGCAGCACCGCAGCGACTCGGCCGACGGCGCCGTCCCACCGACCGACGCGCCGGGCGCTGCCGGCCCCGCGGCGGCGACGCCGCGCGACGAGCGACGCGTCCCGGGGCTCTCGCCCTCGCGGGCGAACGACTTCCTGCAGTGCCCGCTGCTGTTCCGCTTCCGCGTGGTCGACCGGCTGCCGGAGCCCGCGTCGTCCGCCGCGGCGCGCGGCACCCTCGTGCACGCCGTGCTGGAGCACCTGTTCGACCTGCCGGCGTCCGAGCGCACGCTCGCGGCGGCCGGCGCCATGCTCCCCGCCCGCTGGGACGAGCTGCTGGAGCAGGACCCGCGCTACGCGGAGCTGCACGCGACCGACGAGGAGCGCGCCGAGTTCCTGACCGGGGCGCAGGGCCTGCTGGCGACGTGGTTCACCCTCGAGGACCCGACGCGTCTGGAGCCCCGGGCGCGTGAGCTGCAGGTGCGCCACGAGCTGGAGGACGGACCGCAGCTGCGCGGAGTCGTCGACCGCGTGGACGTCGCGCCCAACGGGTGGGTGCGCGTCGTGGACTACAAGACGGGCCGCTCGCCGCGGGCCGGCTTCGAGAGCTCGGCGCTGTTCCAGATGCGGTTCTACGCGTACGTCGTGTGGCGGACGCGCGGCGTGCTGCCCAAGCGGCTGCAGCTCGCGTACCTCGGGGACGGCGTGGTGGTGAGCCACGAGCCGACCGAGGCCGAGATGCTGACGCTGGAGGCACGCGTGCGCTCCATCTGGGCGGGCATCGAGGACACGGCGCGATCGGGCGACTGGCGACCGCGGCCGTCGCGCCTGTGCGACTGGTGCTCGTTCCGCGACCGCTGCCCGTCGTTCGGCGGCACCCCGCCGCCGGTGCCCGAGGGGGCCGTGGAGCGGGCGATCGGGGTGCGCCCCGGCACGCCGGACTGACCGTCAGACGTCGCCGCGCAGGTGCAGGGTCTGGCCGCCGGCGATGCGGCCGATCGCCTCGAGACCCACGTGGACGAGGGAGGACGCGCGCGACACCCCCGGCGGCGGGTCGAGGACGACGTGCGAGTCGACCGCGACCACGCGCGCACCGCTCGCGACGGCCGACGCCAGCCCGGACCGGGAGTCCTCGAACGCGACGCACGCCGTGACGTCGACACCGAGCGCCGCGGCCGCCGTGAGGTACGGCTCCGGGTGCGGCTTGGGCCGCTCGACGGTGTCCCCGGACACGACGGCGTCGAACAGGCCCACGGCGTCGGCGAACGGCGTGGCGAGCACGTCGAAGGACGACGTGACGAGGGCCTGCGGGACGCCGGCGTCGTGCAGGGCACGCAGCAGCTCGTGCGCACCGGGCTGCCACGGGATGCCCGCGGCCACCGCTGCGCGCACCGAGGAGTTCAGCGCGTCCGCGATCTGCGCGACCGACAGCTGCACGCCGCGCGCCTGCAGCTGCGCCGCCGCCACCGACATCGAGCTGCCGATCATCGCGACGGCGTCCTCCCGCGTCCACGACCCGCCGTGCGCCTCGACGAGCTCGATCTCTGCCGCCATCCAGTACGGCTCGGTGTCGATCAGCGTGCCGTCCATGTCCCACAGGACGGCGGTCGGCAGGGTGGCGCCGGTCGTGCGCGGGGCGGCGGGGGCGGG
>JAEWEJ010000221.1 GCA_023389455.1 Actinomycetes bacterium
CACCATCGCCGAGCGCCGCGCCGCGGCGCGGGCCGCCGAGGCGGCCGCGGCAGCACCACCGGACGCACCGCCGGCGTCCGGCACCGACGAGCCCGCCGCCGAGCGCGCCGAGGGGAGCGACCGCTGATGGCCACGGGATTTGCCCAGTGGGGCAACGACCTCTACACGGGCCGCCGCTCGTACGACATCGTCGGCACGCGGCGCAGGTGGTACGCCATCTCGCTCGCGCTCGTCCTCGTGTCCGCCGTGCTGCTCGTCAAGCCCGGCCTCAACCCCGGCATCGAGTTCCGCGGCGGGTCGGAGTTCACCGTCTCCGGTGTGCCGACCAGCGACCAGCAGCTCGCGATCGACACCGTGCAGGCGATCGCCCCGGAGGAGAACCCGCGCGTCACGACGGTCGGCGGCAGCTCGCTGCGGATCCAGACGGCCGAGCTCACCAACGCGGAGGTCGAGGAGGTCAAGGACAGCCTCGCCGCGGCCTACGGCGTCGGTGAGGACCAGATCACCAGTGCCTTCATCGGCCCGTCGTGGGGGCAGGACGTCTCGCAGAAGGCGGTGACGGGCCTCCTCGTCTTCCTGCTGTTCGTGTCGCTGGTCATGACCGTGTACTTCCGCAACTGGCGGATGGCGGCGGCCGCGATCATCGCGCTGTTCCACGACCTGATCATCACCGTCGGCATCTACGCCGCCATCGGCTGGGAGGTCACGCCGGCCACCGTGATCGGGTTCCTCACGATCCTCGGGTACTCGATCTACGACACGGTCGTCGTCTTCGACAAGGTGCGCGAGAACACCGCGGACACCCTCGAGCAGAGCCGGTTCACGTACGCCGAGAAGGCGAACCTCGCGGTCAACCAGACGCTCGTGCGCTCGATCAACACCTCGGTCGTCGCGCTCCTGCCGGTCGCCTCGATCCTCGTCGTGGGTGCGTTCATCCTCGGCGCCGGGACGCTGCGGGACATCGCACTGGCCCTGTTCGTCGGCATGTTCGTCGGGACCTTCTCCTCGATCTTCATCGCCACGCCGCTCGAGGTCACCCTGCGGGAGCGTGAGCCGCGGATCCGCGAGCACACGGCCAAGGTGCTGGCCGCCCGCGCCGGCCGCACGGACGAGGACGGCGACGTGGTCACCGCCGGTGCGCCCCGGGCCGCGGCCGCGCTGCGTCCCGGTGGCCACCTGGGCCAGGGCGCGCAGCCGAAGCGGAAGCGCCGATGAGCGCCGCAGAGGGCACGGTGCCCGTGGCACCCGGCGACCGCGCGGCGCTCGCCCGGCGCATCGACGAGCTGCTGGCCACGGTGCCGGACTTCCCCGAGCCGGGGATCCTGTTCCGTGACATCAGCCCGCTGCTGGCCGACGCCGAGGCGTTCGCCCAGGTCGTCGCGGCCTTCGCGGCCGACGTGCCGGGTCCGGTGGACCTCGTCGCCGGCATGGAGGCGCGCGGCTTCCTGCTCGCGGCACCGGTGGCCCTGGCGCTCGGCGCCGGGGTCGTGCCGGTGCGCAAGGCGGGCAAGCTGCCCGGGCCCGTCGCGTCGCGGTCGTACGCCCTGGAGTACGGCACGGCCTCCGTCGAGGTCCAGCCGTCGACCGTCCCGGACGGCGCCCGTGTGCTGGTCATCGACGACGTGCTGGCCACGGGCGGGACGGCGGCAGCGACCGTCGCCCTGCTCGAGGAGTGCGGCGCGACGGTCGTGGGCCTGAGCTTCCTCGTCGAGCTGGAGTCGCTGGGCGGACGGGCGCTCCTGCCCGGCCGTGCTGTCGACACCCTGCTGACGCTGACCTGACCCGGCGCACTCACGGTGCCCCGGCCGCGCCGCGCAGCCGCGGCGGTCGCCGACCTGCGGTGGGACGGTCGTAGAATCGACCGAACCACGGGAGGGTGTGCGAGCTGATGGCGGACAAGGTCGGTGCAGGGGCGGACGCGGTGACCGCGCCCGTGCCCGCGGTGCCCGCGGCGGCGCCGGGCGGTGCCGTGCCCGCGTCCGAGGTCGGCACGCCGGAGAACGAGCAGCCGGGTGGCTCCACGGGACGGGTACGTGCGCGTCTGGCCCGCCTGTCGGGACGCTCGGCGTCGGCGTACCCCGCTCTCGAGCCGGTGCTGCAGGCGGTGCGCACGAACCACCCCAAGGCCGACCTGTCGGTGATCGAGCACGCGTACGTGGTCGCCGAGCAGGCCCACCGTGGCCAGCTCCGCAAGAGCGGCGACCCGTACATCACGCACCCCGTCGCGGTCGCCACGATCCTGGCCGACCTCGGCATGACGCCGTCGACGATCGTCGCCGCGCTGCTGCACGACACGGTCGAGGACACCGAGTACTCCCTGGAGCAGCTGCGGCGCGACTTCGGCCCCGAGGTCGCGATGCTGGTCGACGGCGTCACCAAGCTGGACAAGGTGGCGTACGGGGACGCGGCCCAGGCCGAGACCGTGCGCAAGATGGTCGTCGCGATGTCGCGTGACATCCGCGTGCTGGTGATCAAGCTCGCGGACCGGCTGCACAACGCCCGCACCTGGAAGTTCGTGTCGGCGGCGTCGGCCGAGAAGAAGGCGCGCGAGACCCTCGAGATCTACGCGCCGCTCGCGCACCGCCTCGGCATGAACACCATCAAGTGGGAGCTCGAGGACCTCTCGTTCGCGACGCTGTACCCCAAGGTCTACGACGAGATCGTCCACCTCGTCGCGGAACGGGCGCCGGCGCGCGAGGAGTACCTGGCCACCGTCCGCGAGCAGGTCGGGGCCGACCTGCGCAGCGCGAAGATCAAGGCGACCGTGTCCGGCCGGCCGAAGCACTACTACTCGATCTACCAGAAGATGATCGTGCGCGGCCGCGACTTCGCGGACATCTACGACCTGGTGGGCGTGCGCGTCCTGGTCGACACGGTCCGTGACTGCTACGCGGCGCTCGGCGCCCTGCACGCGCGGTGGAACCCGGTGCCCGGCCGGTTCAAGGACTACATCGCGATGCCGAAGTTCAACCTCTACCAGTCGCTGCACACCACGGTCATCGGGCCCGGCGGCAAGCCCGTCGAGATCCAGATCCGCACGCACGACATGCACCGGCGCGCGGAGTACGGCGTCGCGGCGCACTGGAAGTACAAGGAGACGGCCAAGAACGGCCAGCAGGACTCCGCCGGCAACGACATGACCTGGTTGCGCCAGCTGGTCGACTGGCAGCGCGAGACGGCCGACCCCACGGAGTTCCTCGACCTGCTGCGCGACGAGATCGCCGGCGCCGAGGTGTACGTCTTCACCCCCAAGGGCGACGTGCAGGCGCTGCCGGCCGGCTCGACCCCCGTCGACTTCGCGTACGCCGTGCACACCGAGGTCGGGCACCGCACCATGGGCGCGCGCGTCAACGGCCGGCTCGTCCCCCTCGACTCCGAGCTCGAGAACGGCGACGTCGTCGAGGTGTTCACCTCGAAGTCCGAGACCGCCGGACCCAGCCGCGACTGGCTCGCGTTCGTCAAGAGCCCGCGCGCCCGCAACAAGATCCGCCAGTGGTTCACCAAGGAGCGCCGCGAAGAGGCGATCGAGCAGGGCAAGGACGCGATCGCCAAGGCGATGCGCAAGCAGAACCTGCCCATCCAGCGCCTGATGTCGCACGAGGCGCTCGTCGCTCTCGCGCACGAGATGCGCTTCGCGGACGTGTCCGCGCTGTACGCGGCGGTCGGCGAGGGTCAGGCCTCCGCGACGTCGGTCGTCCAGCGTCTGGTCCACTCCCTCGGTGGCGAACCGGCGCAGGAGGAGGACCTCGCCGAGGCCGCCCGCCCCGGGGTCACGGGACGGCGGGTGCGCACCGGCGACCCCGGTGTCGTGGTCAAGGGCGTCGACGACGTGTGGGTCAAGCTCGCCAAGTGCTGCACCCCGGTGCCGGGTGACGAGATCATCGGCTTCGTGACGCGGGGTGCGGGCGTCTCGGTGCACCGCACCGACTGCCTCAACGTCGAGGCGCTGCGTCGCCAGCCCGAGCGGATCGTCGAGGTGGCGTGGTCCCACACCAGCTCGCAGCTGTTCCTCGTGC
Organism: Actinomycetes bacterium; assembly: GCA_023389455.1. GTDB lineage: Bacteria > Actinomycetota > Actinomycetes > Actinomycetales > Cellulomonadaceae > Cellulomonas. The sequence continues at coordinate 4,017 of JAEWEJ010000221.1, forward strand.
AGATCCAGGTGGAGGCGCTCGACCGCAGCCGGCTGCTGTCCGACGTCACGCGCGTGCTGTCCGACCACCACGTCAACATCCTGTCCGCGTCCGTCTCGACGTCGCGCGACCGGGTCGCGCTGTCCCGGTTCGTCTTCGAGATGGCCGAGCCGTCGCACCTCGCGTCGGTGCTCGCCGCGGTCCGCAAGGTCGAGGGCGTGTTCGACGTCTACCGCGTCACGGGGTCCCGCGGAGCCGAGGAGCCGGCCATCCGGGCCTGACGGCGTCCGTCGCGCGGCCGGGAGCACGGCCGACGGTGCGCCGCGCCGGCGCGTAGCGGTCACGCCCCTCCCGTCGCGCACCGGTCGCGCTCACGGTGTCGCGCAGCGATCACGTCGGCGATGTCGCGCAGCGGTCACCTCCGCGCTGGCGCGCAGCACTCACGCCCGTTCACAGCAGGCGCAGCGTGCTGCGGGCCCGGCGGACGCCGCGCCCACCGGTGGCGACCTCCGCGCGTCGGCGTGCCTCGTCCACGTCCAGGCCGGCGC
>JAEWEJ010000222.1 GCA_023389455.1 Actinomycetes bacterium
GCCCCCGGGTGGGGAGCCGCGGCCCGTCGTGGTGCCGCGGGCCCTCAGGCCCGCAGCTCGAGGTACCGGGCGATCAGCGCGCGCGTCGACGGGTCCTGCGCGTCGAGCGCGGCGGCGTCGCCCTGGACGGCGGGCGCGATCTCCATCGCGAGCTTCTTGCCCAGCTCGACGCCCCACTGGTCGAAGGAGTCGATGCCCCACACCACGCCCTGCGCGAAGGTGATGTGCTCGTACAGCGCGATCAGCTGCCCCACCACGGACGGCGTGAGCGCGGGCGCGAGGATCGAGGTGGTCGGCCGGTTCCCCGAGAACACGCGGGCGGGCACGATCTCCTCGGGCGTGCCCTCGGCGCGGACCTCCTCGGCGGTCTTGCCGAACGCGAGCGCCTTGGTCTGGGCGAAGAAGTTGGCCAGGAACAGCCCGTGCACGTCGGTGCCGCCGTCGCTCAGCGGGTAGGCCGGGTTGGCCACGGCGATGAAGTCGGAGGGGATCAGCCGCGTGCCCTGGTGGATGAGCTGGTAGAAGGCGTGCTGGCCGTTGGTGCCGGGCTCGCCCCAGAAGACCTCGCCCGTCTGGGTGGTGACGGGGGTGCCGTCCCAGCGCACGGACTTGCCGTTGGACTCCATGGTCAGCTGCTGCAGGTACGCCGGGAAGCGGTGCAGCTGCTGGGCGTACGGCAGCACGGCGTGCGTGTGCGCACCGAGGAAGTTGACGTACCAGACGTTGAGCAGCCCCATGAGGAAGGGCACGTTCTGCGCCACGGGGGTGGTGCGGGTGTGCTCGTCGACGGCGTGGAAGCCCTCGAGCAGCTCGCCGAACGCGTCGGGGCCGATCGCGATCGCGAGCGACGTGCCGATCGCCGAGTCGACGGAGTAGCGCCCGCCGACCCAGTCCCAGAAGCCGAACGCGTTGGCCGGGTCGATGCCGAAGTCCGCGACCTTGTCCAGCGCGGTCGACACGGCGACGAAGTGGTTCGCCACCGCGCGGCGCCGGTCCTCGTCCGTGTCCTCGATGCGGCCCTCGCCGACCAGCCGGTCCCACAGCCACTGGCGGGCCAGGCGCGCGTTGGTGAGGGTCTCGAGGGTCGTGAACGTCTTGGACGCCACGATGAACAGCGTCGTGGTCGGGTCGAGGTCCGCGGTCTTCTGCGCGAGGTCGGTGGGGTCGATGTTCGACACGAACCGCACCTCCAGCCCGTCCGCGACGTACGGCTCGAGGGCCTCGTAGACCATGACCGGGCCCAGGTCGGAGCCGCCGATCCCGATGTTGACGACCGTGCGCACCGCCTCGCCGGTGACACCGGTCCACTCGCCCGAGCGCACCTTCTCCGCGAAGGCGAAGACCTCGCCCAGGACGGCCTGCACGTCGTCGTCCACCTGCTGCCCGTCGACCACGAGCGGCGGCTCGGCGTCGGCCGGGCGCCGCAGGGCCGTGTGCAGCACGGCGCGGTCCTCGGTGACGTTGATGTGCTCGCCGGCCAGCATGGCCGCGAAGCGGTCGGTGAGGTGCACCTCGTCCGCGAGGCGTGCCAGCAGCGCCAGCGTCTCGTCCGTGACGAGGTTCTTCGACAGGTCGACCGTGAGGTCCGCGAGCTGCAGCGTCATGCGCTGCGCGCGCTCCGGGTCGTCGGCGAACCAGGCGCGCAGGTCGGGGCGCAGCGTGCTCTCGTGCTCCGAGAGGGCCTGCCAGGCGCTCGTGGTCGTCGGGTCGATGGGCGGCGTGGGCACGTGGGTCTCCCTCGGGGTGGACGTGGTCTCCCGCCCACCGTAGGGCCGCGGGGGTGTACCCCGCACGGGACGTCCGGTGGCCCGGGCTAGCGTGGGCGCATGCCCCGCCTCCCGGTCGCCCCGCTCGCCGCCGTCGGTCTGGTCGTCGCGTTCGCCGTCGCACAGGGCACCGGCGCGCGCTGGCTCGGCGGCGTGGTGCTGGTCGTGGTGGCCGCGGCGTGCCTGCGGCTGGCCGTGCCGCGGGCCGGCTGGGCGCGCGCGCTGGCCGTGGTGGGAGTCGGGCTGGTCGTGTTCGTGGCGTCCCACCTCGCGACCGACATGGTCGGGCCGTGGCCCGCCGTGCTGACGGCCGCGGCCCTGCTCGGTGCGACGGCCAGGGGGCTCGTCGACCCGGCACCGCCGCGGGTCGCTGCGCGTGGCGTCAGCGGTACGTGATGCTCGAGGTGCTGTAGCCGCACGCCCCGGACGGGCCGGAGCCGATCTTCGACGGCTCGCCCGACGTGACCCCGCGGTACTCCTCGCAGATCACGATCTTGCGGGACGAGTCGTCGAGGATGGTCACGCCCGAGATCGTCGCCTTGTCGCCGTAGTTGGAGTTGATCCCCACCAGGGACTTGCCCGGCGCGGTGACCTGCACGTTCTCGATGACGACGGTCCGCGCGTACTGCGTGGAGCAGTTGCCGCACGAGCGGTAGAGCTTGCCGAAGTCGGAGACCTGGAAGTTCCGGATGACGAACCGGCCGGGCCCGTTGTGCTGGAACACCTTGTCGGACGCCGATCGCGCCCCGCCGCCGGTGACGGTCATGACCTGCGAGGGGTTCGAGCCCTTGAGCGTCGCGGCGTCCTCGCCGACGTCCTCCCACCAGACGTTCTCGAGCGTGCACGTGCCGGTGCAGTGCACGCCGTCGCCGGCGCCCGTGCCGATGATGACGTTGCGCAGCACCGCGCCGTCGGAGAGCTGGAAGATCGGCGGCTGCGACTCGTCCTGGTCGCCCGACGAGATCCCGTGGTACCGCACGTAGCGGCCGTCGAGGGTGCCGCTGACCTTGATGGTCGCCGAGACCTTCTGCTGGCCGGAGGCCGACGGCCAGGCGCCGGAGGGCGGAGGTGTCGTGGGCTGCTGGGTCGGCTGCGGCGTGGGCGTCGTGCCCGCCCCGACCTTCACCATCTGCCACTGCTGGTTGTACTGGTTGTTGTCGGTGAGCTGCGTGACGCTCGCGCCGTCGGCGGTCGAGCGGTCGGTGACGGTCACGGCCTTGCCGGAGTGGCGGTTCAGCAGGCGCACGTAGGCGCCGCTCGCGGAGTCGGCCAGCCGGAACTGCTGGTTCCACCCGTTGAGGTCGGTGTACTGGCGGAACTGGCCGCCGTCGGCCGTCGACCACTCCCACAGGTCGAGGACCTTGCCGGAGTGCCGCGACCTCAGCCGGTACCAGCCCGAGCCGGAGTCGACGAACTGCCACTGCTGCCAGGCGCCGTCGTTGCGGGGCCACTGCTGGATGGCCGCCCCGTCGGCCGTCGACGTCCCGGTGACGTCCATGACCTTGCCGCTCTGGCGGTTGACCAGGACGTACCAGGCGTTGGTGTCGACGCTGGCGGCGCTCGCGCCGACGGCGGTGGCCAGGCCGAGGGTGCCGCCGAGGGCGAGCGTGAGGGCGGCGGCGAGTGCGACGCGGAACGGGCGTCGGGCCGTCGGTGGTCTGCGGGACATGTCCCTGCCTCTCGTGGGGGAAGCGCTTACGCGGACTCAGCGAACCACGTCGGACATCTCCGGCGAATCCCCCCGGGTGGCTGCGAAACGTTATGTGGTGGGGCCCGGGGCGCGGAGCCGGCACCGCGCGCGGCACGGCGCGTGCGAGGCGCGCCTGGGAGGATGCCCGCATGCCTGCCCGCCTCGTCTGCTGCGGTCTGACCACCCTCGACGTCACGCAGGTGGTGGACCGCCTGCCCGCGCCGGACGAGAAGGTCGTCGCCGACGGCCTCGACGTGACGTTCGGCGGTCCGGCGGCCAACGCCGCCGCGGTCGCCGTGGGCCTCGGCATGCCCACGACCCTGGTCACGGCGCTCGGGACCGGGGCGCTCGCGGACGTCGCCCGCGTTGGCCTGGCCGCCGCGGGCGTCGACGTCGTCGACCTCGTGCCCGACGTGGCGGGCGTGCTGCCCGTGTCCACGGTGCTGGTGACCCGCGCGACGGGGGAGCGGGCCGTGGTGTCGGTGAACGGTGCGCGGGTCCCGCGGCTGCCCGCCCCCGGCGTGGACGTGCTCACGGGTGCCGGCGCCCTGCTGGTCGACGGGCACCACGCCGACGCCGCCGCGGTGCTCGCGGCCGCGGCGCGCGCGGCCGGCGTCCCGGTGCTCCTCGACGGCGGGAGCTGGAAGCCGTCGACGTCCGACCTGCTCGCCGCGGTCGACCTGGCGGTCCTGTCCGCGGACTTCGCGCTGCCCGGCCGGGCCGTGCAGGACGAGCGGGCCGTGGACGCGCTGCTGGACGAGGTCGCCGCGCACGGCCCCCGGTTCGTCGCACGCAGCGCCGGCGCGGGACCGGTCCGGGTGCGTCGGGCCGGGGCCGACGGGTCGACCGACCGGTGCTGGGTGCCGCCCGTGGCGGTGGCGCCCGGCGAGGTCGTGGACACCCTCGGTGCCGGGGACGTCCTGCACGGCGCGATGGCCGCGGCGCTGGCGCGCGGTGTCGATCCGCTGGACGCGCTGGGGGAGGGCGTCCGG
>JAEWEJ010000045.1 GCA_023389455.1 Actinomycetes bacterium
GCCGTCGCCGCCGTCCGTCGCCGGAGCCCGGCGCGGGTGGTCGTGGCGGCGCCCGTCGGCTCGCGCGAGGCGTGCGTCGCCGTGGCCGCCGTCGTGGACGACCTGGTGTGCCCGCTGCGGCCCGAGCCGTTCCGGGCGGTGGGGGAGGCGTACACGGACTTCGCGGCGCCCGACGACGCCGAGGTGGTCGCCCTGCTGGCCCGTCACCGGCACGGTCGACGGCGCACGGACTGACCGGCGCGGCTTGACCCGTCGGTCGCCGGACCCACGGGGCGGGCCCCTGGCGGCTAGCGTGCCGCCATGACCTCCGCGCCACAGCCCTCCGTCGTGCACACCGCCCGTCAGGTCGCCGACCGCTGGGTCGAGACGCTCGCCGACCTGGACCCGGGCGTCGGGGTCGCCCTCGGCACCCGCCCCGACGACCGACGGATGCCCGACCTGTCGCCGGACGGGACCGCCGCCGAGGCCGCTGCAGCCCGCGCGGCGCTCGCGGACCTCGCCCGGGCACGCAGCGCGGACGACGACGACCGACGCTGCGCGACCCTCCTGCGCGAGCGCCTGACGGCGGAGCTCGCGGTGCACGACACGGGGGAGGACCTCGCGGTGCTGCGCCCGCTCGCCTCGCCCGTGCACCGGCTGCAGCAGATCTTCCTCATGATGCCGACGGCGACCGAGCACGACTGGGACGTCGTGGCCGACCGCATGGCCCAGGTCCCCGGAGCCGCCCGTGGGGTGCGGGCGACCCTCGAGGAAGGGCTGCGGCGCGACGTCCGCAGCGCGCCGCGCCAGGCGGCGACGGTCGCCGCCCAGCTCGGCGACTGGGTGACCGCCGCGGACGGTCGGGGCTGGTACGCCGGCTTCGTCGAGGGCGCCGGCGACGTGCCGGGCACCCTGCGGACGCGGCTCGACGCCGCGGCGGAAGCGGCGACGGCGTCCGTCGCGGACCTGCGCGGCTGGCTGGCCGGGCACTACCTGCCGGCTGTCGAGGCTGTCCCCGACGCGGTGGGGCGCGACCGCTACCGCGTGGCGGCGCGGCTGCACACGGGTGCCGACCTCGACCTCGACGACGCGTACGCGTGGGGCTGGGAGGAGCTGGCCCGCATCGAGGCCGACATGGTGGCCGAGGCGCAGCGCGTGCTGCCCGGCGCCACGCCGCGCGAGGCGCTCGCGCACCTCGACGTCCACGGGGAGGCCGTCGAGGGCGTCGACGAGGTCCGTGCCTGGTTGCAGGACCTCATGGACGCGACGATCGCCGCGCTCGACGGCACGGTCGTCGACGTCGCGGAGCCGGTACGCCGTGTCGAGGCGATGATCGCGCCGCCCGGTGCCGCGGCGGCGCCCTACTACACGCGGCCCTCGCTCGACTTCTCGCGACCGGGCCGGACGTGGCTTCCGACCCTGGGGCGGGCCCGCTTCCCGACCTGGGACCTCATCAGCACCTGGTACCACGAGGGCGTCCCGGGCCACCACCTGCAGCTCGGCCAGTGGGCCTACCGTGCGCGCGAGCTCTCCGTGTTCCAGACGTCCGTCGGGTCGGTTCCGGCCACGACGGAGGGGTGGGCGTTGTACGCCGAGCGCCTCATGGACGAGCTCGGCCACCTGGGCACGCCCGGCGCGCGTCTGGGCTACCTCGACGGGCAGCGCATGCGGGCGGTGCGCGTCGTGATCGACATCGGCATGCACCTGGGGCTGCCCGCCGCGCCGCCCGACGGGACCGGGTCAGGGGAGCGCTGGACCGCGGAGCGTGCCGAGGCCTTCTTCGCGGCGCGCAGCGGCTCGCCCGCGGCGTTCGTGCACAGCGAGATCGAGCGCTACCTCGGCTGGCCCGGGCAGGCGATCAGCTACAAGCTCGGCGAGCGCGCCTGGCTGACGGGCCGTGACGCCGCCCGGCGTCGACGCGAGGACGCGGGGGAGCGGTTCGACCTGCGGGCCTGGCACACGGCGGCCCTCTCCCTGGGCTCGCTGGGGCTCGACGACCTGGCGCGCGAACTCGGCACGCTCTGACGACGGCGGCCCCCGGTGCCCACGCCGGGCGGTGACAGCCCGCGCCGGACGGTGACGCAGGCGGCGGGCGGGCGGCGCTGCGGGGGGTGCGCCGCTCGTGCACGGTCCGCGCCGGGGGTCCGGGTGTCAGGCGGTGTCGGTCCCGTGGTCCGTCTCGACCTCGTCCGCGTCGGGCACGGGCCGGGTCGTCACCGGCCCGCTCGCCCCCCGCGGCGGGGCGCCGAGGCGGAAGGACATGTGGCCCCCAAGGTACCCGCTGGCGCCCACCAGGCCGGTCGCGAGCAGGGACGCGGCCACGCCGAGCCGGCGCGACCCGCTGCGTCGCAGCAGCCACGACCCGCTGTACAGCACGAGTCCCGCGGAGTTGAGGGCGGCGTGCGCGACGCCGACGCGGCGCGTGCGGCGGCCCGAGACGGCCCAGTCGGCGGCACCCGTCAGGGAGGTCGGCAGCGCGGCGAGGATGCCGAGGCCCAGCAGGCGGTCCGCGTGGGGACGGGCCGACTTGCCGCCGGTGAGGTCGAGCACCGCGGCGCAGGTCCACAGCCCGAGGGGCGCGTCCGTCATGAGCGGGTGCAGGGCGTGCCCCAGCGGACGTCCGTGCAGGAGCCCGGCGAGGGCGGGCCGGCGCTCCAGGAGGTCCGCGAGGACAGGACGTACCCGGTCGGCGACGGGGTCGAGCGCGGGGGAGTCCTCGAGCGCGCGGGTGGCGCGCAGCGCGACGGGCAGGTGGTCGTCCTGGTGGCTCATGCGGCCTCCGTCCTGGTCGTGGGCGGCTCGCCGACGAGCATGGCACGGAGGCGCGGCACCCGCAGGGGCAGGAGCGAACCTCCAGCCTGACCGCGATAACAGAACCTGGCGTCCGCCGTCGCCGCCACGACCACGGACCCCGCCCTGACGGGCGGGGTCCTCGAGGCTCACCCTGGACGGGGGTACCGCCCGGCGTCGGCACGCGGCCGCTGACGGGGAGCGTGAGGTCGTTCCGTGGCAGGTGGCCGAGAGGGCGGGGCACCGTCCGTCCGCGGCGACGCCGAGGACGGAGGAGCGTCGTCGCCGGGCACGGACGGCCGAGCACCACCCGGTCGGGCGCAGGACTCCGGTCCCAGCCCGAGCACCGTTCGCGATGGAACGGTGAGGTCACGACGCGCGCAGGTGCGCGACGTCTGCGACATGGAGGTCGAGCACCGGTGCCAGTCCCGACGAGCACGCAACCGGACCGCGTCCCCGCGGTCGCCAGGCCGGCCACGAGCCCGCCGCCCCTCCCGGCGACATGGGTGCTCAAGACGGTGATGGCGCTGACGGGTTCCGTGCTCGTGGTCTTCGCCGTCGTGCACCTGGTGGGGAACCTCAAGATCTTCCTCGGCCCGGAGAACCTCGACGGCTACGCGCACTGGCTGCACGAGGACCTGCTGGCGCCCCTCGTCCCGCACGGCTGGTTCATCTGGATCTTCCGCGCGGTGATGGTGGCGAGCCTGCTGGCGCACGTCGCCGCGGGCGTCGTGCTGCGCCGCCGGGCGCGCGCCGCGCGCGGGCCCTTCCGCCGTCAGGGCCTGCGAGGGCTGCGGGGGTTCCAGGCGCGCAGCATGCTCGTCACGGGCGCGGTGCTGCTCTTCTTCATCGTCTTCCACGTCCTGGACATCACGACCGGCACGCAGCCCGCAGCGACGGACGAGTTCGTCGCGGGGGAGGCGTACGCGAACATCGTCGCGTCGTTCCAGCGTCCCGCGGTGGCGGCCTTCTACATCCTGGCGATCGGGACGCTGACGCTGCACCTCGCGCACGGCCTGTGGAGCGTGGTCAACGACCTCGGTGCCACCGGGCGGCGGCTGCGCGCCACGGGCGCCGCGCTCGCCGGAGGGCTGGGGATCCTGATCCTGGTCGGCAACCTGCTCATCCCGGTAGCCGTCCTCACGGGCGTCGTCGCATGAGCGACGGCGTCACGCGCGCGGACGGCACGAGCGGCATCGAGACGAGCGGAAGCGACATGAGCACCACCGGCACGACCGGTCCCGAGACCACCGACGGCACCACCGGCGCGCAGCCGGTGCTCACGCCGGACGACGTGCGCCGGGTCGGTGCACCGCTCGACGGCCACGTCCCGGACGTCCCGCCGGACCAGGCCTGGGACGACCGGCGCCTGCACTACGACCTGGTCGCGCCGGCCAACCGCCGCAAGTTCACGGTGATCGTCGTGGGCACAGGGCTGGCCGGCGCCGGCGCCGCGGCGGCGCTGGGCGAGCTGGGCTACCAGGTCGAGTGCTTCACCATCCACGACGCCCCACGGCGCGCGCACTCGGTCGCGGCACAGGGCGGCATCAACGCGGCCCGCGCTCGCAAGGTCGACAACGACTCGCTGCACCGGTTCGTCAAGGACACCGTCAAGGGCGGCGACTTCCGCGGCCGTGAGGCGGACGCCTACCGGCTCGCGCAGGAGTCGGTGCGCGTCATCGACCACATGAACGCGATCGGTGCGCCCTTCGCCCGGGAGTACGGCGGTCAGCTGGCGACCCGGTCGTTCGGTGGCGTGCAGGTCTCGCGCACCTACTACACGCGCGGCCAGACCGGGCAGCAGCTGCAGGTCGCCGGTGCCAACGCGCTGCTGCGGCAGGTGGCGCGCGGGTCGGTGACCCTGCACACCCGCCAGGAGATGCTCGACCTGGTCGTGGCCGACGGCCGGGCCCAGGGCATCGTCGTGCGGGACCTGGTCACGGGGGAGGTCCGGGCCGTCACCGCGCACGCGGTCGTCCTGGCCACCGGCGGCTACGGGAACATCTACTGCAAGTCCACGCTGGCGAAGAACTCGAACGCGACGGCTGCGTGGCGTGCGCACCGGCGCGGTGCGCACTTCGCGAACCCGGCCTTCATCCAGTTCCACCCCACCGCGCTGCCGCTGATGAGCGAGTGGCAGTCGAAGACGATCCTCATGTCGGAGTCCCTGCGCAACGACGGACGGATCTGGGTGCCGGCGCGTGCCGACGACGACCGAGCGCCGGGTGACATCCCGGAGTCGGAGCGCGACTACTACCTGGAGCGGCGCTACCCGACGTACGGCAACCTCACGCCGCGCGACGTCGCCTCCCGCGCCGCCCGCGAGCGCATCGATGCGGGCTTCGGTGTCGGCCCGCTGAAGAACGCCGTGTACCTGGACTTCGCGGACGCGGTCGCGCGGCTGGGGCGCGACACGGTGGTGTCGCGGTACTCGAACCTCTTCCACATGTACGAGCAGGCCACCGGGGACGACCCGTTGCGCACGCCGATGCGGATCGCTCCCGGCGCGCACTTCGCGATGGGCGGCCTGTGGTCGGACTACGACCTGATGACCTCGGTCCCGGGGCTGTTCGTCGGGGGAGAGGTCGGCTGGGGGTACCACGGGGCGAACCGTCTGGGGGCGAACTCCCTGCTGTCGGCGTGCGTCGACGGGTGGTTCACGCTGCCGTACGCGGTGCCGGGCTACCTGGCGCCGCTGCTCGGCTCGCAGGTGCTGCCCGCCGACCACGAGGCGGTCCTGGACGCGCTGGATGCCGTGCGCGCACGGACCCAGCGGCTGCTGAAGAACGACGGCACGCAGGGCCCGGACCGGTTCCACCGCCGCCTGGGCGAGATCCTCTACCGCTGTGCGGGCGTGACCCGTACGCCGGAGGGCCTGGCCCAGGGCATCGCCGAGATCCACGAGCTGCGCGAGGAGTTCTGGCGGGACGTGCGCGTGCTGGGCGAGGGGGAGGCCCTCAACCAGGAGCTCGAGCGTGCGGGGCGGGTCGCGGACTACCTCGAGATGGCCGAGCTGCTGTGCGTCGACGGGCTGGACCGTGACGAGAGCTGCGGCGCCCACTTCCGCGCGGACCACCAGACGCCCGACGGCGAGGCGCTGCGCGACGACACCACCTGGGCCCGGGTCTCCGCGTGGGAGTCGCCGGACCCCGAGACGCCCGACCAGCGGTTCGTGCGGCACGACGAGCCTCTGACGTTCCAGGCCGTGCCCCTGCAGACGAGGAACTACGCGTGAAGCTCACCCTGGACGTCTGGCGCCAGCCCGACGCGACCACGCCCGGTGCGTTCGAGACGTACGTCGTCACGGACGCGACCGCGGAGATGACCCTGCTGGAGCTGCTGGACCGGCTGAACGACCAGCTCGTCGCGGAGGGGCGTGAGCCCGTCGCGTTCGAGTCCGACTGCCGTGAAGGCATCTGCGGGTGCTGCGGCGTCAACGTCGACGGCCGGCCGCACGGGCCGCAGGAGAACACGCCGTCGTGCGAGCAGCACGTGCGGTCGTTCTCCGACGGCGACCGCGTCGTCATCGAGCCGCTGCGATCGGCGGCGTTCCCTGTGATCAAGGACCTGGTCGTCGACCGCTCCGCGCTGGACCGCGTGATCCAGGCCGGCGGGCACGTGGCGCTGGACGCCGGGACGGCTCCGGACGCCGACGTCACGCGGATCGACCACGAGACCGCGGAGATGGCGCTGGACTTCGCGGCGTGCATCGGCTGCGGTGCGTGCGTGGCGGCGTGCCCCAACGGGTCGGCGTCGCTCTTCACGGGTGCCAAGCTCACCCACCTGGCGACGCTGCCGCAGACCCGCGCCGAGCGCGGCAGGCGCGCGGTCGGGATGGTCGGTCAGATGGAGCACGACTTCGGCCCGTGCTCGACCTACGGGGAGTGCGCGCTGGTCTGCCCGGCGGGGATCCCGCTGAGCGCGATCGCCGCGGTCGGCAAGGAGCGCATGCGCGCGTTCCTCCGGGGCCGCGCGAGCTGACGCGGTCCGCAGGGCGCGGGCCGGGCGCAGGTGCGCGGGCTGTCCTGTGCGCCGGGGACGACGGCCGTCGCTAGCCTCGTGCGGTGAGCTCCCGCCGCGCGTCGCCTCGGCCCGACGGCGGCGGACCGGTCACCGGCACCGTGGCCGGCGGTCCCGACGACGTGCCGCGGCTGCGGCGCCGCACCCTCACCGTGCTGGTGGTCGCCCAGGTGTGCGGCGGCCTGGCCGCCGGGTCGGCGGTGTCGGTGGGTTCCCTGCTCGCGGTCGCGCTGTCCGGGTCGGCGACGTGGGCGGGCGGCGTGACCACGGCCACGACGCTGGGTGCCGCGGTCGCGTCCCTCGGCCTGGCCCGCCTCGCGACGGCACGCGGGCGGCGCGCGTCGCTCTCCACCGGCCTGGTGCTGGCAGCGGCCGGCGCGGCCCTGGTCGTCGTGGCCGTGGTGCAGCGCGTCTTCCCGCTCCTGCTCGTGGGCAGCGTGCTGCTCGGCGTCGGGTCGGCGGTGAACCTGCAGTCGCGGTTCGCAGCCACGGACCTCTCGACGCCGACGACGCGCGGGCGTGACCTGTCGCTCGTGGTCTGGACCAGCACGGTCGGCGCGGTGGTGGGCCCGAACCTCGTGCACCTCGACGGCGCGGTCGGCAGGCTCACGGGGCTGCCGCCGCTGACCGGGGTCTTCGTCATCGCCGGGCTCGGCATGGTGGTCGCCCTGCTGGTCGTGCAGGTGGGCATGCGCCCGGACCCGCTGGACGTCGCGGGGCGCGCGGACGGGCTCCCGGCGGAGCGTCGCCACGTGCCGGTACGTGACGCGCTCGCCACGCTGCGCCGCCACCCCCGTGCTCTCGCCGCCGTGGTCGGGGTCGTGGTCGCGCACGCCGTGATGGTCGCCGTGATGTCGATGACCCCCGTGCACATGGAGGGGCACGGCGCCTCGGTCGAGCTCGTCGGCCTGACGGTGAGCCTGCACCTGGCGGCGATGTTCGCCCTCGCACCGGTCATGGGCGCGGTGGTCGACAGGGTCGGCGCGCGGGCGGTCCTCCTTGCCGGGCTGGTGGTCCTCGTGGTGGCCACGGCGGTCTGCGGCCTGGCGCGCGGGGGCGCGGCGGCCGTGACCGTCGGGCTCGTGCTGCTCGGGCTGGGGTGGTCCGCGGCGACGGTGGCGGGCTCGGCGGCGGTGGCCGGTGACGTCACCGGCGTCGAGCGGGTCGCCGTGCAGGGGCTGTCGGACGCCACGATGTCGTTCGCCGGCGCGGTCGGCGGGGCGCTGGCCGGCGTGTGGCTCGGGCTCGTCGGGTACGGCGGCCTGAACGCGGTGTCGGGGGCGGTGGCCACCCTCGGGCTGGTCGCGGTGCTCGCCGCGCACCGGGGGGCACCTCCTGTGCGCGACGAGGCAGGACGTGGTGCGAAGGTGACCCCATGACGTCACCCACCCTCACGCTGAACAACGGCATCACGATCCCGCAGGTCGGGTTCGGCACCTTCCAGGTCACGGCCGAGGAGACCCAGCGCACCGTCGAGGCCGCGCTCGAGGTCGGCTACCGCCACATCGACACCGCCGCCGGCTACTACAACGAGGCGGGCGTCGGCGCCGCGGTGCGCGCGTGCGGGCTGCCGCGCGACGAGGTCTTCGTCACCACGAAGCTGCGCAACGGCGACCAGGGGTACGAGCAGGCGCTGCGGGCGTTCGAGGACAGCCGCCGGGCCCTCGGCCTCGACGTCGTGGACCTGTACCTGATCCACTGGCCGGTGCCGAGCCAGGACCTGTACGTCGAGACGTGGCGTGCTTTCGAGAAGCTGCTCGCCGACGGCGCCGTCCGCGCCATCGGCGTCTCGAACTTCCTGCCCGCCCACCTGGAGCGCCTCGTGCGCGAGGCCGAGGTCGTGCCGGCGGTCAACCAGGTCGAGGTCCACCCGACGTTCCAGCAGCGTCCGACGCAGGCGGCCGCGACGGAGCGCGGCATCGCGGTCGAGGCGTACTCGCCCCTCGGCCAGGGCAAGGACCTCGACGCGGCGGCGGTGACCTCGGTCGCCGAGCGGCTGGGTGTCACGACCGGTCAGGTCGTGCTGCGCTGGCACGTGCAGGCCGGCCGGATCGTCATCCCCAAGTCCGTGACGCCCGAGCGCATCGCGTCCAACCTCGACCTGTTCTCGTTCGACCTGACGGACGAGGACGTCGCCGCGATCGACGGTCTCGACTCGGCCGAGCGCATCGGCGCGGACCCGGCGACGGCCGCGTTCACGCAGATCCGCTGACGGCACGCGCCGCCCGTCCCGTGCCCCGGGCGGGCGGCGTGGTCAGGCGCTCTGGCGCCCGACCAGCTCGGCGGGCATCGTCAGGGCCGTGTGCAGCGCTCCGGCGACGACCTCGAGCAGCAGCGCGACCATCGTGCTGCTGATGCGGTCGAACGGCTGGTGCATCGTCCGCAGCCACTGGCGCACCCGGCCACGTACGGCCCGTCCCGGACCTCACGTCCGGGGCGGACCGTACGTCTGCAGTCTGTGAGGATGACCGGGATGAGGACGACCGGGGTGGCGGCGACCGGGGCGGCCGGGGTGCGCGCGCCCCGGCCTTTCGAGGACGTCGTGCGCACGCACGGCGGCACCGTCCTGCGGGTGTGCCGCTCCGTGCTGGGTGCGCGCGACGCGGACGACGCGTGGTCCGAGACGTTCCTGGCCGCGTTGCGGGCGTGGCCCGACCTGCCCGCCACGGCGAACGTCGAGGCGTGGCTCGTGACGATCGCCCGGCGCAAGGCGATCGACGAGCTGCGACGGCGCGGACGGCACGCCGTGCCGACCGCCGACCCGGCGGCGCTCGGCGGCGACGTGCTCGTCAGCGGCGCTGCGGCACCGCACGACCGTGACGCCGACCTCGACCTGTGGCGGGCGGTCGACGCGCTGCCTCCCAAGCAGCGGCGCGCGGTCGTGCTGCACCACCTCGGTGGTCTGCCCTACACGGAGGTCGCCGCGCTCGTGGGCGGCACCGACGCCGCCGCCCGCCGGGCCGGTGCCGACGGCGTCGCGACCCTGCGCCGCGCCTGGGCGCCGGCCCCCGACGGCCCGCAGCCCGCGACCCAGGACCCGAGGAGGACGACCCGTGACCGCTGAGCTGCCGACCGGCCCGACACCGAGCACCGCCACCCTGCAGCGGCTGCACGCCACGCTCGTGGCGCGGGCTGCGGACGAGGGCCTGCTCGACGTCGCCTACCGCGTCGTCGACTCGCCCGTCGGCCGTGTGCTGGTGGCGGCGGGGGAGCAGGGCGTGCTGCGCGTCGCCTTCGAGGTCCAGGGGCACGACGCGGCGCTGGAGGACCTCGCGGCGCGCGTCGGCCCGCGCGTCCTGGAGGGCGGGACCCGCCTGGACCCGGTGCTGCGCGAGCTCGACGAGTACTTCGCCGGCACCCGGCGGGCCTTCGACGTGCCCGTCGACCTGCGGCTGGCCCGCGGCTTCCGGAGGGACGTCGTCGAGGCCCTGCGGCGACTGCCGTACGGGACCACCGCCACGTACCGGGAGCTCGCCGCCGTCGTGGGCCGGCCCGCGGCCGTGCGCGCGGTCGGCACCGCCTGCGCGACGAACCCGCTGCCGCTGCTGCTGCCGTGCCACCGCGTCGTGCGCTCCGACGGCACCGCGGGCCGCTACGCCGGCGGGGACGACGCGAAGCGCGCGCTGCTCACGCTCGAGCGCAGCGGAGCCGGAGGTCTCGCCACCGGCGCCGACGAGGCGTAGTTTCGGCTGGCATGTGCAGGAACATCACCACGCTGCGAGGCCTCGAGCCGCACGCCACCGACGCGGAGATCGAGGCGGCCGCGCTGCAGTACGTCCGCAAGGTGACGGGCGTCCAGCAGCTGTCGGACACCACGCGAGGGCCGGTCGAGGAGGCGGTCGCGCAGATCGCGCACGTCACCGCGCACCTGCTCGACGCGCTGCCGGAACGCCGTCGCCCGCCGGCGACCGTGCCGCCGCTGCGTCGTCCCGAGGTGCAGGCACGCGTCGCGGCCCGCGCGTCACGCTGAGCCGCCGGTCGGGCGACGGGCTCAGGTGGCCGCGTCGTGCCGGGGGTCGCGCACGAGTCGGGGGATGCCCTCGGGTGCCACGGCCGACAGCGCGAGGAAGCGCGCCTCCGCGCGGTGCAGCCGGATGTGCTCGTCGAGCGACCAGCCCGGACCGTTGGTCAGCGTCATGCCGCACGCGCAACCGATCGTCACCGCGCCGTCCCGGTCGATGACCACCTGACCGACCGTGGTGTGGTCGGTGAACGCCCGGACCTTGGCGTGGCGCATCGGGGCGCTGACAGGCTCCGGGAGGTCCTCGGTGGTGGTGGCCGTGGTGTCCTCGTCGTCGTGCACGAGGCTCAGTGTCCGCCCGTGAGCGTCCCGTCGTCCACGAGCTGTCGCTCGAGCGCCTCGTCCCACTCGCCGCCGCCGAGGCTCGGCATCATCTGCTGCAGCCGCGGACGCCAGTGCGCCGCGCGGTCCGGGAAGCAGCGGTCGAGCAGGTCCAGCATGGTCGCCACCGCGGTCGAGGCGCCCGGTGAGGCGCCCAGCAGACCCGCGATCGACCCGTCCGCGGACGTCACGAGCTCGGTGCCGAACTCCAGGACGCCGCCGCCCTTGCCGCGCTTGATCACCTGGACGCGCTGGCCGGCGGTCACGAGCTCCCAGTCGCGGGGGTCGGCGGTCGGCATGTACGCCCGCAGGGCGCGCAGGCGAGCGGTGTCGCTCGCCGTCACCTCACGGATCAGGTACGTCAGCAGGTCGAGGTTGCGCAGACCCACCGCGAGCATCGGCACGAGGTTGCCCGGGCGCACGGAGCGCAGCAGGTCGGTCCACGACCCGCGCTTGAGGAACTTCATGCTCCAGCCGGCGTACGGGCCGAACATCAGTGCCCGCTGACCGTCGACGACGCGCGCGTCCAGGTGCGGCACCGACATCGGGGGCGCACCGATCGCGGCCTTCCCGTAGACCTTCGACCGGTGCTGGTCGACGATCCGGGGGTCGGTCGTGCGCAGGAACTGGCCGCTGATGGGGAAGCCCGCGTACCCGCGGATCTCCTTGATCCGCGAGCGCTGCAGCAGGTGCAGGGCGCCCCCACCGGCGCCGACGAACACGAAGCGCGCGGTCAGGGTGCGCGGCGGCCGCCCGTTCCAGCGGCGGTCGGCCACGGTGACGCGCCACCGCCCGTCACGCAGCCGCTTGAGGCGCGTGACCTCGCTGCTGGTGTGCACGGTCGCGCCGCGCTCGACGGCGTCGGCGAGCATCGCACGGGTCAGCGCGCCGAAGTCGACGTCGGTGCCCCACACGGCGCGCGTCGCGGCGACGGGCTCGTCGGTGTCGCGGTCCGCCATCAGCAGCGGCGCCCAGCGCGCGATGACGGTGGAGTCGGTGGTGAACTCCAGGTCGGCGAACAGCCGGTGGGCGCGCAGCGCCTCCCAGCGGCGGCGCAGGTACTCGACGTCCTGCGCTCCGCGGACGAACGTGAGGTGCGGCGTGGTGGTGACGGCGTCCTCGCCGCCCGCGAGCCGGCCGGCCGCGGCCAGGTGGTGCCACAGCTCGCGGGAGAGCTCGTACTGCTCGTTGATCGTCACGGCCTTGGTGACGTCGACGGTGCCGTCGGCGCGCTGGGGGGTGTAGTTGAGCTCGCACAGCGCGGCGTGACCCGTGCCGGCGTTGTTCCACGGGTTGGAGCTCTCGAGCGCGGGGGCGTCGAGCCGCTCGTGGACCTCGATGCGCCATCCTGGCTCGAGGGTGCCGAGCAGCGACGCCAGCGTCGCGCTCATGATGCCCCCGCCCACCAGGAGGACGTCGACGTCTGCCGCGGAGTCGTGCGTTCCAGGTGCCACGTCCGCGATGCTAGGTCGGGCCCGCGAGTCGTCCCAGGTCCGAGTCATGTGATGTTTGTCTCGTGGGACCTTGGTCACATGCGGTCCCGCCGACCTGGCCCGACGTGAGCAGGGGGTGCCCCGGAACCGACGGCCGGGACGCCCCCTGCGGCGGCCTCGTCAGGTCACGAGAGCGAGCAGGACGTGCCGTCCAGCGTGGCGCCCGTCGGGTGCGGGTCGGTGCCCGGCTGCGTGCCGTTGAACCCGATGTCGACGCTGCCCCCGGCGGCCAGGGTGCCGTTCCACGCGGCGTTCGTGGCGGTGACGACCGCTCCGGTCTGGCTCCACGTCGCGCTCCAGCCCTGCTGGCTGCTGGCTGCCGGCGTAGGTCAGGCGCAGGCTCCAGCCGGTCAGCGGGGCCCGGCCCGTGTTGGTGAGCCGCACGCTCGCCGTGAAGTCGGAACCCCAGCTGTGCGCGGAGTACGCGACCGCGCACGACGCGCCCGGCTGGGCGCTCGGCGACGGGCCGACGGTGGGCGAGGCGGTCGGCGTAGGGGAGACCGTCGGGGTCGGCGAGACCGTCGGCGTGGGGGTGGCCGTCGGGGTGGGTGTCGGTTCCGGCTGCGTGCCGTCCGTCTCGCCGACCACGATGCCACGCCCGTTCGTGCCCCCGTAGACCCGGCCGAACACGTCCGGGTCACCGGTGATCGAGGCTCCGGTCCAGGCGTACCGGTGCTCGTCGTCGTTGATCCGCAGCCAGGTCGCACCCTCGTCGGTCGACCGGAAGAAGCCGCGGACGCCCTCGCGCAGCGACGTGGTGTAGATCGCCGGGTAGGCCGCGCCGGGGGCCGCCTTGCCGAACCCCACGGCGCCGCCGTCCTCGAACCCGGGCACGCGGGTGAACGTCGCGCCGGCGTCGGTCGAGCGGAACAGACCGTTCTCGGCCGCCAGCCAGACGTGTCCCTGGTGCCCGGGGACGGCACCGAAGCGCACGTTGCCCTCGGTCGCGAACCCGGTCGCCGCGGACTGCGTGAACGACGCGCCGCCGTCGGTGGACACGTAGCACCGACCGGCCGCGTAGGCGTAGAACGTCGTGGGGGAGACACGGTCGGACTCGACCTGCGCCTGCGCCGGGACGCCCGTGGACTCCGTCCACGACGAGCCGAGGGTCGTCGACACGTGCACGCCCGCACCCGCGGGGCTCCAGACGATCCGGCTCGCGTCGGCGGCCATGGCGACCGTCCCCGAGCTCGTCACGCCGGCGGGCTCCTGGCCCGCCCACCACGACGTGCCCGACGTCGTGCTCAGGGCGAGGTGCGACTCGACCTCGCCGCTGACGCCGTAGCCCACCCGCACGGGGGCCGCGGACCGGGAGGGAGGCGCCGGATCCGCAGGTCACGGTATCGATGCGCTTCGACGACGGGCAGCGCGCGAAACGCTTCGGAGCAGCGAGCTCGGGCGTGGCGACGTCGCGCCGTGGGCGTCGCCGGGACCGACGCGGGCAGCGCCACCACGACGCGCCGGACGCCGACACGCGGACGTGTCGCCCGAGCAGGTGCGGGACCGGCCACCGGCGGGGTAGAACCGGTGCATGAGCCCGCACCGCACGCGCGACCTGACACCCGACCCGGCCGCGCGCCGTCTCGCCGACCAGCCGCTCACCCAGGCGGACCTCGACGCCGCGGACG
>JAEWEJ010000093.1 GCA_023389455.1 Actinomycetes bacterium
GCGCCGGCCACCGCGAGGTCCATCCGCGCCCGCACGACGCGCCGCCACCAGGCCGCGCGCTCGCGCTCGGCGCGCAGCGCCCGCCGCTCGAGCCGCAGGTCGTGCGGCGGCTCGGGCATCGGCGTCATGGGGGAGACGTCGGTCGCGCACCGTCCCGGCTTGACCGTGCGGCGGGGATCGCGCCCGCCCTTCACCCGGCAGGACCAACCCGCGTGCCCCGGACGGCGTCGCAGGGCGCACGTACGCTCGGCACATGCCCGCCGACGTGTCCGAGAGCCCCCGTCCCGTGACCCCGCCGACCGAGAGCCCGCTGGCCCGGACCCGTCGTGCCCGCCGGGTCGACCGCGCCCTGGCCGTGCGGTACCCGGACGCGCGCTGCGAGCTGGACTTCCGGAACCCGTTCGAGCTGCTGATCGCCACCGTGCTGTCCGCCCAGACGACGGACGTGCGGGTCAACCTCACGACCCCGGAGCTGTTCTCGCGGTGGCCCGACGCCGCGGCCATGGCGGCGGCGGACCCGCGCGAGCTCGAGGAGGTGCTGCGCCCGACCGGCTTCTTCCGCGCGAAGACGCGTGCGGTCACGGGCATCGGCAGCACGCTGGTCGAGCGCTTCGGCGGGGAGGTGCCGCGCCGGCTCGAGGACCTGGTGACGCTGCCGGGCGTGGGGCGCAAGACGGCGAACGTCGTGCTCGGCAACGCGTTCGGGGTGCCCGGCATCACGGTCGACACGCACGTGCAGCGGTTGTCGCACCGGCTGGGCTACACCACGAGCGACGACCCGGTCGTCATCGAGCAGGAGCTCGGGGCCCTGCTCGAGCGGCGCGAGTGGACGATGGCGTCGCACCGGCTGATCTTCCACGGCCGGCGCACCTGCTTCGCGCGGCGGCCCGCGTGCGGCGCCTGCCCCGTCGCGGCGATGTGCCCGTCGGCGGGGATCGGCGAGGTGGACCCGGTCAAGGCCGCGGAGATGCTCAAGGACTGACGGCCCGCGAACCGGGGCTGACGGGACTGCGGCCGACGGGACTGCGGCCGACGGGACTGCGGCCTACGGGACTGCGGCGTCGACCTCGGCCAGCCAGTCGACCAGCAGCTCGCCCACGATGCCGGGCGTCTGGTCCGTCAGGTAGTGCCCCGCACCGTGCACCAGCTCGTACCGGTAGGGGGCGGCGACGTGCGCCGTGCCGGCCCGCAGGGCCGAGCCGGACGCGGGGCGCAGCCCGTCGAGCAGGCCGTGCACCTGGAGCACGGGCAGGGGGCGCGCCGCGCGCAGGGCCGCGCGGTACCGGGCGCCGTCGGGGCGGGGAGTCGACCGGACGAGCCACCGGACCTGCTCGAGCTGGCTGTGCGCCGCGAACGGCACCCGCGCGGCCCGCCGGTACGTCTCGACGGCCTCCGTGCCGGGCAGCCCGGGGACGCCGCCCCACCCGGTGAGCATCCGGTCGACCAGGTCGCCGCGCACCATCGCGCGCTCGGGCAGGGAGGGCAGCTGCGCGAAGGCCAGGACGGCGGCCGCCGCCGGTCGCAGGGGCGGACGCGGCAGGGAGACGGCGTCCAGCGGGTGCGGTGCGCCGAGCACGCCGATCGCCCGGACCACGTCGTGGTGGTAGGCGCCGGCCGCCCAGGCCACGTCACCACCGGTGCCGGCGCCCACGACCACGGCGGAGCCGGCGCCGAGGGAGCGCACGACGCCCGCGACGTCGGCCGCCAGCGTGGGGACGTCGTACCCCTGCGGCGGCTTGTCCGAGCCGCCCGTGCCGCGCAGGTCCATGGCCGCGACGCGGTAGCCCGCGGCGGCGAGCACGGGCATCTGGTGCCGCCACGCCCACCACAGCTGCGGCACGCCGTGCAGCAGCAGCACCAGGGGTGCGTCGTGGTGCCCGCTCAGCGCGACGTGGAACCGGGCACCGTTCGCGGTCACGAAGCGGTGCTCCCAGGGCCCGTCGATCAGGAGCGACGCGGAGTCGACGATGGTCATCGAGTGCGAACCTACCGGGTCGTCCGCGGCGGGGGCGTCATTCCGTGCGGGGCGGACCGCCGCCCGCGGCCGCCGGGCCCGTGCCGGGCGTGTCGGCGGCCCCTCCGGGGGCCGGTGCCCCGGTGTCCGGGGCGACCGGCGGCGCGTGCGGGTCGGACGCCCGGTCGACGACGTCGGGCTCCGTCCCACCGACCGAGTGGACGCGGCCGCGCCACGCCAGGACCGACCCGCCGCACAGTGCCGCGAGCAGCGAGGCCGTCAGCACCGCCACCACGACGTGGTCGTCGTGGACCGTGCCGACGCCGAAGGCGAGCGAGCCGACCAGCAGCGAGACCGTGAAGCCGATGCCGGCGAGCAGGCCGACGCCGATGACGTCCCACCAGCCGAGGCCGGGGGCCAGGCGCGCCCGCGTGAAGCGGGAGACGGCCCACGTGGCCAGGGTGATCCCGATGGGCTTGCCCAGCACCAGGCCCAGCATGACCCCGAGCCCCACGGGCTCGGTGAACGTCGCGCCGATCGTCGCGGGGTCGATGGTGACGCCGGCGGCGAACAGCGCGAAGACGGGCACGGCGAACCCGGCGGACACCGGGCGCCACAGGTGCTCGTACCGCTCCGCGAGCGAGTGCTCGTCGTCACCGGGCCGGACGCTGCCGGGCAGCGCGGGGACGGCGAACCCGAGCAGGACGCCCGCGATGGTGGCGTGCACGCCGGACGCGTGCAGCAGGGCCCACGACGCCAGCGCGAGCGGCACGAGCAGGAACGGCGAGCGGATCCCGCGGCGCAGGGCGAGGGCGAACACCGCCACGCACGCGAACGAGCCCAGCATGAGCCCGAGCGTGACCGTCTCGGTGTACCCGACGGCGATGATGACGATGGCGAGCAGGTCGTCCACGACCGCGAGGGTCAGCAGGAAGGCGCGCAGCGCGACCGGGATGCCCCGGCCGACGATGGCCAGGACGCCGACGGCGAAGGCGATGTCGGTGGCCGTGGGGACGGCCCACCCCTGTGCCGCGCCGCCGGGCATGGTGGCGTTGACCGCCAGGTAGATGCCCGCGGGGACCGCCATCCCGCCGACCGCGGCCGCCGCCGGGAGCGCCGCGGTCGCGACGTGCCGCAGCTCGCCGACGACCAGCTCGCGCTTGAGCTCCAGGCCGACCACGAAGAAGAAGATCGCGAGCAGGCCGTCGGCCGCCCAGTGCGCGATGTCGAGGTCGAGGTGGAGCGCCGCGGGGCCGATGACGGTGCCGCTGACGGCCTGGTAGGACCCGGGCGCGATGTTGGCCCACAGCAGGGCGAGGATCGCGCCGGCGAGGAGCAGGATGCCGCCCGTGCGCTCGTCGCGCAGCGTGTCGGCGACGTTGCGCGCGCTGCCGGGGCTCAGGGTGGAGAAGAGGGTGCGTGCGGGCTGCTCAGGGGTACCCGGCGGGGTGGTGGGCACAGGCGTACCTCTCGGTGGGGTCGACGTGGTCACTTGCCGACCAGGCTTCCCGGCACACCGGGAGACCACCTTACCGACAGACCCCGGCGACCGCCCGGCGGGTGTGCCGTGCGGTCGGCGTGCGGTCGGCGTGCGGTCGCGACCGCTTAGGCGTCCGCGGGCTCCGGGACGTCCGTGCGGTCGTCGTTCGCGCGCCGGTCCTTGGGCGGGTCGAAGCGGTAGCCCACGTTGCGCACGGTGCCGATGAGCTGCTCGTGCTCGGGGCCGAGCTTCGCGCGCAGGCGACGCACGTGGACGTCGACGGTGCGGGTGCCCCCGTAGTAGTCGTAGCCCCAGACCTCCTGCAGCAGCTGGGCGCGCGTGAACACGCGGCCCGGGTGCTGCACCAGGTACTTGAGGAGCTCGAACTCCTTGTACGTGAGGTCCAGGGGGCGGCCGCGCAGCCGGGCGGTGTACCCGCCGGCGTCGATCGTCAGCTCGCCCGAGCTGATCTCCTGCGGCGCGTCGTCGTACGACGCCGTCGCGGCGTGCTCCATGACGAGGCGGAAGCGCGTCTCGACCTCGGCCGGCGTGGCGTGCTCGAGGATGATGTCGTCGGCACCCCACTCGGCGGTGACGACCGTCAGGCCGCCCTCCGTCAGGACGAGGACGAGCGGGACGGTCAGGCCGGTCGCGCGGAGCAGCCGACAGGTGGTGCGGGCGGTGACGAGGTCACGGCGCGCGTCGAGCACGACGATGTCCGCGTCCGGGGCGTCCACGAGAGCGGACGGTTCGACAGGGAGGACCCGGACCCGGTGGGACAGGAGCCCCAACGCGGGAAGCACCTGTGCCGAACCCCCGGACGCAGGCGTGAGCAGCAGCAGATCCGCCACCTGTCACCTCCTGGCTGCGAGTGGGCACACGCTACCGCGTGGTCGACCCGGGGCGCGCCGGTCGCCCACGCAGGTCCGCACGGGCGTCACTCGTCCGGCCGCCGGGCAGGGTCCCGTGCCGCGTCTGCGAGAATCGCCCGCGTGCTTCACGACCACCGTCCCCGTCCGCGCCCGCAGCCGACCGTGAACCCGCGGCACCACGGGCGACGAGGTGCCCGATGAGCATCGAGACCCGGTCGGTCGCCACCGCCGTGCTGGCCGCCGTCGTCGCGGTCGCGGGGTTCGTGGGGGTCCTGCCCTTGGCCGTGGTGAGCGCCGTGCTCGTGGTCGTGCTCGCCCTGGGCTGGCCCGGTCTGGCGGCGCTGCCGTTCACCCCCGGTGCCGGTGCGGTGGTCGCGCTGGGTGGTCTCGGGTCCGTCGCGGCCGTGACGTTCACGCCCACGCAGCCCTACCTGCAGCACCTGGCGGTCGTCCTCGCCGGGGCCGTGGTCCTCGCGTTCGTCAACGAGCTGCTGCGCCGTGACGGCCGGCTGCGCCTGGTCGAGTCCGTCTCCGGCACCGTCACCGGGGTGGTCCTGGCGGTGTGCGTGACCGGCTGGGTCGCGACCGCACGGCTCGACGGCGGCGAGGAGCTGGTCGTGGCCGGGGCCGTGGCCCTCGCGCTCGGGTCGGCCGTGGTCGCGCTGCGCGGCCGTACGTGGCTCGTCTACCTCGCGACCCTGGCTGCTGCGACCGCGGGCGGCACGCTCGTCGGGTGGCTGCTGCCCACGGTCGAGCTGGCCGCCGGCGCGGTGCTCGGCGTGGGTGTCGGGGTGCTCGTCGCGGCGCTGCACGCGCTGTTCGACCGGTTGCCGGCGCTCGACCGGCGGCTGCCCTCGCTCGCCGTCGTGGTGCTCCCCGTGACCGTCAGCGGCGTGCTCGTGTACGTCGCGGGGCGGGTCCTGGCAGGGTGATCCGTGGTGCTCGGGACGATCCGGGCCGCACTCGTCGTTAGGATCGGTGCATGACTGCGCTCGAGGGCTTCTTCATCGGCCTGCTCGTGGTGGCCTCGCTGACGATCGCGTGGTTCGCGGGCTTCGTCGTGTACCGCCTCTACCGGGGCCAGCGCTGAGCCCTCGGCGCTGAACCGCGTCCGCGCGGACGACCCACCGGTCGCCCGCCGCCGCGCGTCCGGCCGACCGGTCGGTGCGCGCCCGAGCCGAGGAGGCACCGTGCCGTTCGTGCTGCCCGAGGGGCTGGCCCCCGAGGTCTACCCGCTGGCCTGGCTGGTCGGCCGCTGGCGCGGCGAGGGCGTCGTGGGCTACCCCGGCGTGGAGGAGAGCCCCTTCACGCAGGAGCTCGAGATCACCCACGACGGCGGGCCCTACCTCGCCTACCGCACGACCGTCCGGCTCGTCGTCGCCCCCGACGACGCGGCCGCGCTCGACCCGGACGCGCCCGCCGCGGACGACCCGGACGCCGTGCCCGCCGCCGCGCCCCAGGCGTCCGACGGGCCCGTGTGGTCGACGGAGTCCGGCTACTGGCGCGTCCCGCCGGAGCGTCCGGACGACCTCCCTGCGGACCAGCACCCGGTCGAGCTGCTGCTGGCGGACCCGTCCGGGCACGTGGACGTGTACGTCGGCACCGTCGGCAACGGGCGCATCGACCTGGCGTCCGACCTCATCGCGCACACCGCGACCGGCGCGGCCGTGAACGCCGGCAAGCGCCTGTACGGCCTGGTCAACGGCGAGCTGATGTGGGCGCACGACCTCGCGGCCTTCGGCGAGCCGATGCAGTCGTACGCGTCGGGCAGGCTCAGCCGGGTGGAGGACTGACGTGGGCGTCGACGTCGAGCCGGCCGTCGGGCCGCGGCACCCCAGCCCGCTGCTGCACCGCCACGGTGCGGTCGCCGGCGCGGGACCGGACGCCGGGGTCGCCTGGCACTACGGCGACCCGACGGCCGAGCAGCGGGCGCTCGCGCGCGGCGGTGCCGTGGTCGACCAGTCGCACGTCGGCGTCGTCACCGTCACCGGTCCCGACCGGCTGACCTGGCTGCACTCGCTGACGTCGCAGGACGTCGCGTCCCTGCCCCCGCGGACCTCCACCGAGCTGCTGGTCCTCGACCCGCACGGCCACGTGGAGCACGCCGCGGGCGTCGTCGACGACGGCACGACCACCTGGCTGCTCACCGAGACCGCGCCCGCCCTCGCCGCGTGGCTCGACCGGATGCGCTTCACGCTGCGCGTCGAGGTCGCGGACGCGACCGACGACTGGGCGGCGCTGGCCGAGCCGGTCGACGCGGAGGGCGCGGCGGGCGAGCCCGTGACGTGGCGCGACCCGTGGCCCCGGACCGCTGCGGGAGGCACCCGCTACGGCCCCGAGGACGACGCCCACCCAGGTTCCGACCGGCGCTGGCGCCTCGTCCTCGTGCCGCGCGAGCGGCTCGTCGACGAGGTGCGGGCGCGCGAGGCCGCGGGCTGGCCGCTGGTGGGCACGTGGGCCTCGGAGGCGCTGCGCGTCGAGGCCTGGCGCCCGCGGGCGAGCCACGAGGTCGACGACCGGTCCATCCCGCACGAGCTCGACTGGCTGCGCACCGCGGTGCACCTGCAGAAGGGCTGCTACCGCGGGCAGGAGACGGTCGCGCGCGTGCACAACCTGGGCCGCCCGCCGCGGCGGCTGGTCATGCTGCACCTCGACGGGTCCGGGCACCTGCTGCCCGAGCCGGGTGCGGCCGTGCGGCTGCCCGGCGCGGCGGCGCCGACCGCCGGTGGGGTCGAGGGGGCCGAGGCCGGCCGGCAGGTCGGGCAGATCACCTCGGTCGCACGGCACCACGAGCTCGGCCCGATCGCTCTGGCGGTGGTCAAGCGGTCCGTGCCCGAGGACGCGGTCCTGCTGGTCGACTGCGACGGCGGGGCCGTCGCCGGTGGGCAGGAGGTCGTCGTCCGGGGCGAGGGCGTGACGCCCGACCGGCCCGCCGCCCGCGGCCCGCTCACGCGCGGGCTGGGGCAGCACCCCATGCTCGGCGGGGCGTGAGCTCCTCCGCGGCCGCGAGCACGCTGGCGTCGTCCGCGGTCCTGCGCCTGCGGCTGGCCTCCCGGTTGCGGGCCGGCTGGGTGCGCGTGCGCTCCTCGTGGGGGCTGATCCTGCAGGCCTCGGTGGCGGCGGCGCTCGCGTACGGGATCGGGCTGTACGTCTTCGGTCACGAGATGCCCTTCTTCGCCCCCGTGGCCGCCTGGCTCGCGCTGGGGTTCTCGCGCGACCGGTCGGTGCGGCGGGTGGTCGAGCTGGCCGGCGGCGTGGCGATCGGGGTCGCCGCCGGCGACCTCGTCGTGCACGTCATCGGGTCCGGCGCGTGGCAGATGGCCGTGGTCCTCGCGGCGTCGGCGCTGGTGGGCCGGTTCCTCGACCGGGGGGCGCTGCTGACCACGCAGGCGGGCGTGCAGGCGATCGTCATCGTCGGCCTGCCGCAGATCGGCGGCGGTCCGTTCGGGCGGTGGGTGGACGCGGTGGTCGGTGGCTGCGTCGCGCTGGCGTTCGCGCTGCTCACGCCCACGGACCCGCGGCGTCACCCGCGCACGCTCGCGCAGGCCGGGGTGCAGGAGCTGGCGGCGGTGCTGCACGCCCTGTCCCGGGGCCTGCGGGCCGGGTCCGTCGAGGACGTCGAGTCCGCGCTCCTGATCGGCCGGGCGTCGCAGCCGGCGCTCGACGAGTGGCGCGACTCCGCCCGCTCGGCCGCCGAGCTCGCGCGGCTCGCGCCCGCGCACCGACGGCACCGGGGGGACCTGGACCTGCTGGTCGACGAGAGCGTGCTGCTGGACCGCGCGATGCGCAGCGCACGCGTGCTGGCACGCCGGTCGGTGGCCGTGGTCGACGCCGGCGGAGCCGCGCCCGGACTGGCCGACGCCGTGGAGTCCACCGCGCGCGCCACGGACGACCTCGCGACGGCGACCGGCGCCGGGCACGACCCGCGCCCGTCGCGCGAGCGCCTGCTGGCCGTCGCGGCCGACCTCGACCCGTACGTCCTGGCACCCGACGACTGGACGTCGCAGTCGCTGGTGCTGCTGCTGCGCTCCCTGGTCGTGGACCTGCTGGAGGCCGCGGGCGCCAGCCCGGCCGACGCGCGCCGGGCCCTGCCCGAGCTCTGACCCCCTCGGCGTCGCACGCCGGCGCACCGTCGGGCACGCGGGGGCCGTCACGTCTCGTAGGCTCTCGACGTGGGCATCATCGGGTCGTTGCAGGTCCTGCTCTTCCTCGTCTTCTACGTGGCGATCTTCGTGCTGTCCGCGTGGGCGCTCGTCGACTGCCTGCGCCGCCCGGCGGCGGCCTTCACGACCGCGGGCAAGCGCACGCGCACGTTCTGGACGTGGGTGCTGGTCGCCGCGACCGTCGTCGCGTTCATCTCGATACCGCCGCCGCTGGGCCTGCCGCTGCGCTTCCCGTCGTTCCTGGCCCTGGCCAGCGCGGCCGCCGCGATCGTCTACCTCGTCGACGTGCGGCCCGCGGTGACGCCCTACTCGCGCCGCCGCGGCGGCGGCCCCACCCGGGGCGGGTGGTGACCACGTCGGACGTCGCCGCCACCGCCGTCCCGCTCGCCCGCGTCCACCGGGGTGACCTGGTGGAGTCGGTGCACCTGGGCCACCTCGTCGTGCTGGCGCCCGACGGGTCCGTGCGCCTCGCGCTCGGCGACCCGGACGTGACGATCTGGCCGCGCTCCTCGCTCAAGCCCGTGCAGGCCGTGGCGATGCTGGAGCACGGGCTGGACGTGGCCGGTGCCGACCTGGCGCTGGTGTGCGCGAGCCACTCGGGGGAGCCGGCCCACCTCGACGTCGTGCGCGGCCTGCTCGCCGGTGCCGGTCTCACCGAGGACGACCTGCAGAACACGCCCGACTGGCCCCTGGCGCCCGACGCGGCCTGGGAGCGTCGCGCCGCGGGCCACGGACCGGCCCCGCTCACGCAGAACTGCTCCGGCAAGCACGCCGGCATGCTCGCCACCTGCCGCGCCGCCGGCTGGTCCACCGTCGACTACCTCGATCCGGGGCACCCGCTGCAGCGGGCGGTCGTCGAGACCACGGCCGCGCTGACGGGGGCGCCCGTCGCGCACGTCACCGTCGACGGCTGCGGCGCCCCGCTGCTGTCGACGACGCTGGTCGGCCTGGCCCGCGCCCTCGGGACGGTCGCCGCGGCGGCCGGTGACGGGTCCGCGCCGGGG
>JAEWEJ010000099.1 GCA_023389455.1 Actinomycetes bacterium
CGGAAAGACCGAGTTCTTCCGCCATCGTACGCCGGACCGCTTCCGCCTTGTCTCCAAGCTTCTCCAGCGTCCCGACGGCACCACCGAACTGGATCACGAGGCCCGTGGCCTCGAAGCGCTTCAACTCCGTAACGTGGCGATCGAGCGGCTCCCGCCAGGCCCGCACGCGATCTGCGACGGTAATGGGAATGGCCGCCTGCATGCGGGTATGCCCCATGAGCACATTCGTGCCAAATGTCTCCTCGACCTTTTCCATCGCCCCCCGCAAGGCGACGAGTCGCGAAAAAAGGATTTCGCAAACGCCCTTCAGGCGGAGCACCAGGGCTGTGTCGATGACGTCCTGGCTGGTCGCCCCCATGTGAAGGTGCGGTCTCGCATCATCACCGAGAGTTTCCCTCACGTGCTTGACGAGTTCCGGCACCACCACGCCATCCCGGGCAATCCCCGCCCGCAGCCGGTCGAGATCGGGGCTGAACCGCTCGCAGCAGGCCTCGATCTCCGCAGCCGCAACGGCCGGGATCAGCCCCCACCGCGCTTCGGCTCGTGCGAGCGCGGATTCGAAGGCGAGCATGGCCTCGATCTCCGCCTCGAGCGTAAAGAACCCGGCCACCTCGTCGTCGCCGACAAGGGCAGAGAGATAGGGGTGATCGAATGCGGAAAAGGTCATCGGGCCCTCAGACGTCGAAGAATATCGTCTCTTGATCACCCTGGAGGTGGATGTCGAAGGTCACCGTATCGCCGTCTCGCTTGCCGATCAGGGTCGGAACGCGAACCCTGTGCTCGATGCGGGCGAGGATGGGATCCTGCGCGTTCGCCTCCTCCTCGTCGGAAAAGTACATCCGCGTGTTGAGGCCGATGTTGATGCCCCGCGCGACGATCCAGAAATTGACGTGAGGCGCCATCATCCGGCCGTCGCGAAACGGCACACGGCCCGGCTTGATCGTCTCGAAGACGAATTCGCCCGTATTCATGTCGCCCGGGCAGCGCGCCCAGCCGAAGAAATTCGGATCCGCCGTGCCGCGGGTTTCCGACGGGCTGTTGTAGAAGCCCTCCGCATCGGCCTGCCATATCTCGACGAGCGCATCCCGCAGGGGCGTCCCGCTGCCATCGATGACGCGTCCGCAGATCGTGATCCGCTCGCCGCGCGTCTGGTCGTTGACAAGCGGACCGGAGCCCAGGTCCGTGTCGAAGACACCGTGGATGCCGGAGAAGTTCGGCGTGCAGCCGATGTGCACATAGGGGCCCGCGGTCTGCGACGCGGATTCCTTCAGATAGCCGAGCGACTGGACCATGTCAGTTACCCTCCATGCGGTTTTCGAACAGGGTTGAGCGACGACCGCGAAGGACGATGTCGAACTTGTAGGCCCGCATGTCGTGAGGAATGGTCGCATTCATGTCCAGCGGCGCGATCAGGCGCTTGATTGCCTCCTCGTCCGGGATGGTCTTTACGATCGGACAAATCCAGATCAGCGGATCCCCTTCGAAATACATCTGGGTCACCAGCCGCTGGGCGAAGCCATGGCCGAAGACGGAGAAATGGATGTGGGCCGGGCGCCAGTCGTTGACACCGTTCGGCCAGGGATAGGGACCGGGCTTGATCGTCTTGAACCAGTAGAAGCCGTTCTCGTCGGTGATCGTCCGGCCGACCCCGCCGAAATTGGGGTCCAGGGGCGCAAGATAGGTTTCCTTCTTGTGGCGATAACGGCCGCCGGCATTGGCCTGCCAGAATTCGACCAGCGCACCCGCGACACCGATCCCGCGCTCGTCGAGCACCCGGCCATGAACCAGGATACGCTGGCCGATCGGCCCTTCGCCGGGCCTGGCGTAGTTCACGATCAGGTCGTTGTCGAACTCGTTGATGATATCGTGTCCGAACACGGGACCGGTGATTTCGCTTTTCGTGCCTTCCAGCGAAATCAGCGCCCGCTGCGGCGAACGAAGCACCGTCGTCTTGTACCAGGGCGTATAGGCCGGGGGCTGCATGTCCCGGTCGCGGGCAAAGAAAGGTGTCGTCTCAGGCGGTGCGTTCTTCATTGTCGTCTCCCCCGTCTTCGGTCTTGGCATCCATTTCGGCATAGACCGCCTTGGCGATCTTGAAGGCGTGATTCGCCGCAGGAACGCCAGCATAGACTGCCACATGCATGAGAGCCTCGCAGATATCGTCCTTCGTCGCGCCTGTTCGGGCAGTGGCCCGAACGTGCATGGCCACCTCTTCGTGGTGCCCGAGAGCCGCCAGCAGCGCGATGGTCACCATCGAGCGCTCGCGCTTCGTCCATCCGGGACGCGACCAAAGCGTGCCCCACGCACCCTCGGTGATGAACTGCTGGAAAGGCCGGTCGAAGGGCGTTTCGCGAGCAAGGGCGGCATCGACATGGGCGTCGCCCAGGACGGACCGCCTGGTATCGAGACCCTGCCGGTAGCGTTCCGTCTCGTCGAATGAAGCAGCCATCGTTTCAGTCCTCGACATCGTTGAACAGAAAATTGCGCACAAGCGCGGCGTAGGCCGCAGGCGCCTCGACGCAGGGTATGTGTGCAGCATCCTCGATGATGCTGAACTGTGCCCCGCTTATCAGGTCGGCCAGCGAGCGGACGAGAGCGGGCGACGTGGAGCCG